>JAYRXP010000120.1:0-8825 GCA_041917395.1 Paludibacter sp. | reverse complement strand
TACCTTCGGGCAAACGGATATTTGCCTGTGCTGCCTTTACCGTATTGGCATAAGCCGCACTGTCGCGCCGATAGCATTGCACTGCCAGCAAATCGCATATACCATTGTTAACCCATTGCGGCCATTCCTGCATCAGGTTGTCTTTGCACCACGGATAGGGATTGGGAGCAAAACTGACCATCGTGTTGGGTTGAGTTGCTTTTACTTTTTTATAAACACGCGTTCCAAAATCATTCAGCATATCCAACCGCCAGCGCACCCAGGCCGAATCTCTGTAGTTTTGTGGCGGAGTTTGTCCGTTGTGCTCATTTTGGTAGCGCTTTACAGTAAGTTTGTCGTAACCGGAATTGATGCACGAAGCCGGCAAGCGATCGTCGCCCTGAATGCCGTCCACATCGGGATATTTCCGAATGCTTTCGGTGATTAAATCAATCAGATATTTTTGAACTTTCGGGTTAAATGAATTGAAATAAAAATCCTGATTGTTGTAATTTGCCGGTTTTCCATCATTGCCCATGCCCAACCAATCGGGGTGTTTGGCTAAAATGGGATTGTTTTGCGGTGTAGCCAGCTTAATGTCGGCCATAAACCCAAACTCAAACCAAAAGAAAACCTTGATATTCCGTTTGTGTGCTTCGGTAATTAAATCGCGCACCGGATCGCCTGTAGGGCTTTTTAGTGGTTGATTGTAGGTTTTCATAAAGGGAGTGAGCAGGCAAGTAGAATCAATCGATTTGTAGTTGGTATTTTTCAAAAGCACTTTACTCGGATAAAGCGTTTTGTTCAGTGCATACGACACCACAAACACCGAATTAAAATTCAGCGTATCGAGGGTAGTTACAAAATCGAGTACATTCCGGTAACTCTTCAGCACATCGGTGTATTGCGGATCGGGAACCCACACACCACGTACTTCGGGTTTGGCTTGTAATGAAAAAAACATCAAACATAAAAGTACAAATCTGCCCCCCAACCCCCTAAAGGGGGAGTTAGAGATAGTTTCGTTTGGTTTATTCATATCGTTTTTTTAATATTCTGTTATAATAATCAATACTAATTTTTGTTCCCCTTTAGGGGTTAGGGGCAAATGATTTCAGGTTTTCCAAAACCATTTTTTTCGCACCGTAAATACCGTTACCGCCATCATTCCGCCGGTAATAATCACGCCTTTGGCAATTCCCAGCCAGGGTGATATTTCGTACAGTTTATTGATATGCGGCATTAAACCAACCAACGCTAAAACAGGCACAACCAGAAAAGTTCCGGCCACATAAGCCAGCATCGGGTTTTGACCAATTTCGGCGACGTATCTGAATAAGCTTTTTGATTTGCCCCCAACCTCCGTCAGTGGACGGACAAACTCTAAAGGGGAGTCAGAAAGCCGGGAATAATCCATGATAATTGACAAAAAGATAAGCGTAAAGATAGCTAATCCTGTCGTTACAAAGAAATAACTCATGGTGGCGTGGTCTTTCCGGATGCCGCCTTCGAAAGCTTCGAAAACCGTACCGAGCAACAGCCAGAAAATCCCCCACTGAAAAAGACTGAAATACAGGCGACTTAACGAATGTTTGGGATTGCGAAGCAGATAATACGCTACGATTCCCAACACAACATTCAACACGATGTTAGCAACCAAATACCTATTGTACAGGCAAATCAGATTACTTACAACAAATGCCAACATAACTATTGATGTTAAACCCATTTGTTTTTTCGAAGGAAGTTTCGATTTTAGCGTATCGTTATCGGTGAACCAGGCTACCAAAATATCGCCTGCAATTGTACCGGGAATAACAATAAACAAGTATTTCAGAAAATCCATTTGATACAGCCAGCCATTGTTTATGTAAAGTGCCGATTTCAGACTTTCGGGTAAAAACTGCATCGGATTAAAATTCCATATCCACTGATTCCAGCTTCCGTCGGCATCGGCCGTGAGCCGAAACGCAAAAAACAGGGCCAAAACTCCCAGTCGGGCAAGAATGGAATGACGGGTAAAAAGCCAGCTCAGCGTACCAAACAAAGCCATATTGGCCAGAATAAGAATGATAATGTCGGTGTGACTCAGTTTAAAACCCTGTTTGAAAACATCGGGCTGCACAATCACGTTAAATGCTATTAAACAGATTAAAAGCGCTATCCCAAGCCAGTTTAAACGGCTGTTCGCTTTTTCGGAAAGTGCAGAAATCCGAACAAAGCTTACAAAAAACAGAACGAAAGCGAGCAACGCCAATGCATAATTCCACGAACCTGCCAGCCGGTACGGATGGGTATGATAAATGGCAACCGCAAAAAGCACCAACAGAAAAACACGTTTCAGAATGCTCGGAAGCAAACTTTGAATTTTCGCACCTTTATCTAATTTTCGGCTCAAAGCCAATGGAATGGCAGCTCCCATGGCAAAAAGGAAAAACGGAAAAACCAAATCGACCCAGGTAATGCCAAAAATCGTTGGGTCGAAATTAAAACCGGAACGCGGACCAACCTGTGCATGGTACATCCATGCCGGAAGTGATTCGGCAATTGTACCCGAGAGTACCATACCGATTATGGCTAAGCCACGCAGGGCGTCGAGGGCAGAGGAACGATTAGACCTCTCCCCAACCCTCTCCAAAGGAGAGGGAGCTTTGCGCTCTTTGTGTGTTTCTTTCATTCAGATTTTGGTATAAAAAGCTTTGCGTACTTTGCGTTTAAAATTCTGTTATCTGTTAACTATTTTTGAAGTCAGATTTACATGCTGACCTTTTATATTCAAAATAAAAATGCCTTTTTGAGGCAGTGAAATTGTTCTGAAATCGTTTGCCAATGCCATATTCCAGTTTTCGGCATAAATGATTTTTCCTGCTAAATCAACTACATTTATCTGCACTTGTTGCGCATTTTCGAGTTGCAAATTAAGCTGAATATTGTTGTTTTTATCACTGAAAACCAGCAATTTTTGTCCATTATTTTCAACAACAGGAACGGAAGTTGATAAGCCAAGTGATTTCCGCAGGAGATACGTGTATTTTTCGGGCGTTACAAATTCCACATCGGCACCAATCGTAGCATTTGCTTTTATACTCTCCATCAGTGTTTTAAGTCGAGGCAATGTAATGTCGTTTGGTTCAAGAGCTGCATTGTCGTACCGAAAACGTTCGTAACCGGCCATCAAAAAGCGTGGCTTTGTTTTTCCGCTCAGCTTACCTACAATCCGGTCGCGAACAGTAGTCAGATTCGAGAAATCGGCATAAAACGTATCGTCGTTCACGTGGTTGTAAAGCAAACCGCCTTAGTTTGTGTAGGCTTTTTGCGTCATTAATCCCGGATCGAAAAGCATGGTCATTTGGGCGTTTGTTTGTTCAGCAAAAGCGCCCAATTTGGCAAAATCGAAATTATTAGAAATGGTAATTCCCCGGTATTGCGACGAACCTGCACCGTTGTAATGTTTATAGGCATACACCGATTTTACGTTGAATTTATTCATTAAAGCCATTGTTTTGGCTTTGGCATCGGGCAAATAAGTAGTTGGAAAAACATCCGGATAAGCATAACCAAGTGGCGTGGAAACGGCCATAAAACCATCGTTGGCAGTGGCGGTTCGATAATAATATTGAGCTACAAACGGAAATTCTTCGAACATCTGCAAATTAAATCCCCAGGCCAAAGGCACTTGTCCGCGCGTTGCCGACTGCCAGGCACCACCCTGGAAACCAAGGTTCCAGTTGCCGGCATCGCCTTCGGAACCGATAAAAAGGATGTAATATTTATTTTCGAGCTGAACGTTTGTAAAATTTTGGTCGGCAGCGCGTTGATAATTAAAATTTGGATTAGCCGGGAAAGCATGATGCCACGACAGATTGCTCAACAAAGTTTCGTGAAAACTACCACCGTAAGCCGAAATCCACTGCACAAGCGGTTCAGGGCGCATCCATCCATACACATGGAAAATTTCATTGGGTCGTTTCGCTTTCAGATAATTCATTACCCGCTCAATTTTAGCGGCTTTTTCGTCGCTGAGCGAAGTAAAACGCAAATCTTCAGTTCCTGCCAAATTCAATTGGAACATACGTTGATTTACTGCCCAGTCGGTTATTTCGCGGATATAAAATTTCGAAGTATTGCAACGGGGCAGCAGATTATCCAAAGCCCAGTCGAGCCACGCAAAGTAACGTTGTTCCAGCGTTAATGCTGTGTTATTCCATGTGTGAGTCGATAGTTCTAATTTTGCAGACACCTGAATGGTTTGTTGTCCGTTGAAATAATCGGGTAAATCAACAGTCGTGGGTTTATTTATATCTATAGTTGTATTTGTCGAAGGCACAGGAATACAATCGGTTAATCCGCCTAACATCGCAGCTGCTTCGGCTTGCCAACGAAACGATTGTCCGCTGAAATTGCCATAAGTCAGAGTGGCATCATAAGTAATGGCGCCTTTTATAAAACTTTTAAAATACTGAACCAGCGCATTGGTATTGGTAATTACAGTAAACTGAACGGCACCGTTGGTTTTGTATTCGTTTTCCCACAGTTCGTCGGTTTGGTTGTAGCTCCATGTTTCGTACACATTGCGCAGATACAAACGCGGTGCGTCGCGGTTAACAATACCGGCAAGCGTCATGGCCAGCAGTTTATCTTCAGCCAACTGACCCGAGCCGTCGTAAACTACTGCATTTATTGCAATAATTTGCGATGCAAAACTAAGTAATATATTAAAAATGAGTGCTTTTTTTATCATGAAAAAATAAATAATGAATATTCATTCGAAACTAATCTCACATCCCCTTTAGGGGCTTAGGGCAGCTATTTTTTCTTTACAAACGAAACAACCGTTGCCACAGCGCGCTCGCTTCCGTCCGAAGGTTTATTGAGCAATGTTCCGCCGGCAATAATGGCTGAAGAACCACCACCATCGAGGTTGAGTGCATTGACGCAGCCAATTCCTTTCATTATCTGAGCCAGTTCCAGCATTGTTGCACCATCGCTGTATGTACCTTGTCGTCCATCGCACACGAAAAGTACAATTTTATTATCAGCAGTACTGCCAATAACCGTACGAGGCGGACGAATAGAAGTTGAGAAAATATCCGATTGCAACAACTCGTAATTTGTCATGTATTTGCCCGAAAGCGTGGTGGTAAAATCGAAGGCAATTTTTCCGTTTTTAAGCAAAACCGGAGCGCCACCAATGGCAGAATATGGATTCCATTTTAGTGCATTTGTCGGGAAAGTTTGAGTTGGTGACGCTTGTGGCGTTTCCCCTTCCACATTTGGCGAAGGCAGTTCGTAAGCATTATCACCCGAAGTCCATTTTAGCATCGGCGTTTGCACCTGCGAAACACCAAAAGCGCCACGTGTAACCGGATAGGAATATGAACCACGTGTGAGCGCAGTCAGATTATCCGCTTTTTTCACACCTCTGTCTACCGCAAGACTGTAAGAACTTACCGATGAACCACTATACCCGAAATAACCTCCGTTAGTCATTACATAAGTCGTTTCGCTACTTGCTGCTGCAATAAACTGACTTGGCTTTTGAGCTGTGGTGGATAATGTTGTTTTCAATTCAATATTCCCGGTACTCATATCTGCAATCGCATAATATGCCTTGAAATTGCGGCCATTAACCGTGCTGCTGGTTTCATAAACCTTAATTTCGGAAGGCAACCCTGAATTAACCGAAGAAACCGGTGTCCAGTTCAAAGTCAGCGCCTGAGGTTCAACATCCAGTTTGCCTGAAACCTCGTTGCTATAAGTTGTGCCTTGCGAATTGGTTGCATAAGCTCTGAGATAATACGTTGAATTTGCATCCAAACCTGTTGCGTTTGCAAAAAATGATTCACCGGTTTTGACTTTCACATGCCACGTCGATTTTTGGTCATTTATAGTCGGATTTGGCGATTTACTCCAACAAATTCCGGCATTACAAGTTTCGCCACCATCCGAAGTCAGTGTAAAATAAGCTGAAATTTTCAGATACGAAATTATTGATGAAGCAATAGTAATGGCAGGCGTTTTGAGCATGGTCAATGACCGTTCAACACCAACTGAAGTGGCACTACCCGAATAAGCATAAAGTTTGTATGTGTTCAGTCCGGCAGCGGGGTCTGTATCTGCAACTGAAGTAGTGTTCGCATCAACTGTTTTCCATGCCTGATAAGTTCCGGCACCCACTTTTCGTTCAATTTTATAACCATCAATACTACCACTCACGGCATCCCAGGTCAGATTCACGGCATTCTGATTGGCTGTTACTGTAAAGTTTGCAGGCATTGAAACAGGAATGTGCTGATAATAAACTGAAACAGTGTCAGAAACACGCTGCTTGCAAAAACCATAAACTTTATATAAATAGGTTTCCTGTATCAAACCTTCATCAATCCATTCGGAAGTATTTGCACCCACGATCGATTTCACAGGCACAGAAGCGTCTGTAGCCCATCGCTCTACAACAAAACCGTCTTCACCTTTGCTATTATCTTTCCAACTTAATTTGACTGAAGTTGCTGATGTTTTTTCGACAATTATATCTGTTGGTGCCGGAAATGGCACTTTCGGATCACTTAAATCGGGCTCATTGCAAGAGTAAAGTGTTGAAAATATAGAAATAAGCAGAATAAGCTTGCACGCAATTTTTGCTGGACTTACAAACATGGTTTATTTTTTTAAAATTAAAATGGGAAAATTGCCTTGCCGGGATATAACGCTTTAAATGCTTTTTGTTTTGATGGAATAGCTTCGTAAAACCAGGTTGATTCACCATAAACACCCTTCGATCGGTTATATTGAATTAATTGTGCCAAAAATCCATCGGATATTATTGTATTTCCGTTTCGTACTAACATGCCCGGAACGTATTTTTTACGTAAATCAGTTGTATTAAAAACATTTTGTATATCGCTGTAAACCAGTGTTGTGTACGAATCAACTCCCTGAGATTCATTTCGGTACAACTGTGGTGAAATCCAATCGGCAGCACCGCGCCTTAACCATTCGGGCCAATCCTGCAGGTAATTATCCTTACTCCAGCCACGTGTACTTGGCGCCCAGGTAACCAAACAAGAAGAGCGGGCAGCTTTCACGGCATTGTATAATTTCACAGCATAATCGCTCATTTTATTGGCTTTCCAGTTAAAGAATGCTGTTTCTGTAGGGTTTGTTGGGACATCACGACCAGTTTCGGACTTGTAAAGTTGTTTGGTATAATCGTCGTACCCGGCGTGTGCAGGAAGAGCCGGCAGGCGGTCGTCTCCCTGAACGCCATCCAGTTCGGGATATTTATTTACACATTCCACAATCATATCAGTCACGAATTTCTGAACTTCGGGATGAAAACCATTCAGCCAGTAAAAACTGTTTTTTTGTGTTTGATTTCCATTGATATCTTTGCTTACCCAGTCGGGGTGTTTATCCGAAATGGGTGAATCCTGTCCTGAATAATGCGAAGCAAAGCCATATTCGAACCAGGCAATTACCTTTATGTTTTTTGCATGTGCCTTTTCAATTAGTTTACCCAGTACATCGCCCCAGGAGCAACCTGCAATTACGGTTTGAGCAGGAGTTAGACCCAAAACTGTTGCTAATGTTTGGCTTGGGAAAAGCGTCTGACTTTTATTGTATGTACAAACACATATCGTGTTAAAATTCAGTTCGGCCAATTTATCAACCATAGCAGTCAGATTTGCTTCTGAGAAAAGCACTGTACTTGCAACATTTGTTACCCAAACAGCACGCACTCCTGTTTCCTGAGCTTGAATATTGGTGGTTATTGTATATGTTTTCGATGTTTTTCCTTTTGTAAGTTTCCAAGTAAATGGTTGTGATAAATCGATAGTTCCATCTGAAACAATATTGGAAGAAATACCTGTTTCAGCTAAGGTATAATTGATTTTCAGTGCAGAAACATTTGTTCCGAACGGAACTGTAAAAGTGATATTATCGCCGTTAACTGAACCTGTTATAAAATTATCAGGTAACTGGATATTATTAACTCTGAACGTAGGTTGATTGTAAACCAGCACAGTATAACTTTTCTTTGTTCCGGCTTCGGAAGTTACCGTGTAAAAAACGGGTTTTGAGAAATCCTGTTTAACACCTGAAGCCGGGTTAACTGTAGCTTTCGATGAAACTTCAATTATCGGAGTCAGACTTGTCAAATCAGTATTTGTGGGTACCATAATCGATACCGTATCGTTGGAAATACCCGCCTCATCGGCTTGAGTAATTTCCTGAAATTTAAAACTAATTATTTCGTTGCCACTCTCTAAAGCTGGCTTACACGAAAGAAGAATTATGCAAGAAAGGATTAAAAAGAGATATTTCATTGATTGAATTTTGTGAATACAAAAATTTGCACACAGAATAAACAGAATAGACAGAATCTAACAGATGAATGTTTTGACAACAATCCTAAATAATTGATTATTTGATTAATATATCATTTCTACTGAGATAATCCGTACTTTCCGTTTGTTCTGTGTGCGAATGATTTTATGTAGTAAACTATATTATTTAAAAATCAATTCTTTCTTTTTGCTGAATTTTGTTACCACAATACCACAACCTGTACCCATTGCCACCACTTTAAAGCCTTGTCCGTCGGCATCAAGGATAGCGTCAACACAACCTGTAGCGTCGCCATTTGCCAAAGCACCGTCAGCTTCAATTTTTTCAGGAACCGGAGTTAACCACCAGTTGTCACCCATTAAAGTACTGTTGTTTGTTGTTGTATAGTTATATAAACGTGCATTTACACTGTGTGGAGTGGCATAAGCTTCCACATTGAGAACAACATAATATTTTACTCCATTATACTCAATGAATTGCGCTATACCCTTAGGAGT
>JAYRXP010000119.1:0-2021 GCA_041917395.1 Paludibacter sp. | reverse complement strand
CCGATAATGCGTTGCGCTTCGTGCATGGCAATGGGGTCGTAAGCGGTTACGATGGCTCCCTGTTCGAGCAGTTTTTCGATTAACACGAGCGATGGTGCTTCGCGCATGTCATCCGTTTCGGGTTTGAAGGATAAGCCCCACAATGCTATTGTTTTGCCTGCCAGATTGCCGCCAAAGTGATTGTGTATTTTATTATACAAAACTGTTTTCTGGTGCTTGTTTACGGCTTCCACAGCTTGAAGAACCTGCAAATCGTAATCGTATGTTTTTGCCGTTTTTATTAGTGCCTGCACATCTTTCGGGAAGCATGAACCTCCGTAACCCACGCCGGGATAGAGGAACTTATTTCCAATTCGGGAATCAGATCCGATACCTTTGCGTACCATATTTATATCGGCGCCAACAATTTCGCAGAGGTTGGCAATGTCGTTTATAAAACTGATTTTGGTGGCAAGCATGGAGTTTGCTGCATACTTTGTCATTTCCGAAGACGTAATATCCATTACGAAAATTGGATGATTGTTAAGTACAAAGGGCTTATAAAGTCTTTTCAGTACTTTTTCGGCAGCTTCCGATTCCACACCAACTACTATTCTGTCCGGTTTCAGAAAATCGTCAACAGCATTTCCTTCTTTCAGGAATTCGGGATTTGAAGCCACGTCAAATTCAATATTTACACCACGTTTGTCGAGTTCTTCCTGTATGGCTGCTTTCACTTTTTTAGCGGTTCCAACCGGAACAGTACTTTTTGTGACCACAACTGTGTAATTATTCAGATGCTGACCAATTTCACGGGCAACTCCCAAAACGTATTTCAAATCGGCGCTACCATCTTCATCCGGAGGTGTACCCACAGCAATAAAAATAGCGTCACTGTCATTTACCACTTCAGATAGTTTTGTTCTGAAAAACAGTCTTTCTTTTTGTACATTTCGTTTCACAATATCTTCCAGCCCCGGCTCATAAATAGGCATAATGCCATTATTGAGGCTGTCAATTTTACTTTGATTTACATCGATGCAATACACCACTGCACCTGTTTCGGCTAAACATGCACCCGATACGAGTCCTACATAGCCTGTTCCCACTATTGAAATGTTCATAACATTATGTTTTTTACGGAGTTATAATTCGAATGAAATATGTGTTTGTTCTCTGTCTATCACAATTACGGCGGCAAATATAAATCTTTTGAATTTATATTGCTGTAGTATAAAAATGAAAAATGCTATCGCAAATTAATTTTTATTTGTAATATATAATACTACAAAAATATAAAAAATTAGCTTGCAACAGCACTTTAATGCTCGTTTTCGAAGAAAAACTTATTTTATTGATAAGTTATTACTCTTAAAACTACTGATACTGAATATAAATCGGTTGTGGTTTTAGTTTTAATAAATCCTCGGGAGTTAACATGGTATGAGGTGCTTTTTTCAGATCGTTTTTATAAAAAAGTTTGAATCCGGTAAACTGAACCGGTTCTTTGTGAATGTAAAGTTTGTAAGTACTGCGTTTCAGAACCGGTTCGCCCCAACCATCCATATTCATTACAATTTGTACCTCAGGGCGTAATTTAATGTCTTTGTAGTTGCGAACCATACCTTGTGTGAAACGGTGTACGATCAGAATTTTTGGCGGAAGATTATTTTCTTTAACCAGTTTGGCTAAATAACCGGCGCAGTAGTTTATGTCATCGGCATTCATAGTGCCAATTTTTTGTCCCGGTATACTTCCGTCTTTCATCGAAAATTCGGGGTCGATTCCTAAATGTACCTGCGGCATTTTCAGATACTTTTCGAGTAGCGGAACTTCGTGTTGGAGTGAGCTTTTAGCCACCTGAATATCCAGGAATACAATAGCATTTCCCATTTTTGCAATTGCCAAAGCTGAATCAATTTGTTGTTCGGGCATTCGTTTACAATAGGTGCCGTCAGTCATTGGACTGCCCTGAGCAACCGCAACAATATAGTGTATGGCCGGAACCACAGGAGTTAGCGAATCGGCTTTATTCCAGGCTT
>JAYRXP010000118.1:0-3445 GCA_041917395.1 Paludibacter sp. | reverse complement strand
GTTTCCGGCTATGTTTTTTCATTGTTTATAACTGAAATATCGCTGGTTCAGTGGCTTATATTTTCAGAAATAGTTGTGGTTTTCGGTACTTTTGGCGATCTTATTGAGTCGCTGCTCAAACGAACTGTTCATATTAAAGATTCCGGAAATGTTATACCCGGGCACGGTGGATTGCTCGACAGGTTTGATAGTATGCTTTTGGCCGCACCTGTTATTTTTATTTATCTGAGTTTCCTTTTTTAGAACCAAGAGATAAGAAGAACGACAAAAGACAACGGACGACAGACAACAGAATGAACGCACGAAGTGCAAATAACGCGAAACAAAAAAAATGAATAATATGAACTTTGATGACATACGTTGTTTTAACAACAACGAAATACCTGCGGCGCTGGAGCGATTGAGTAACGAAAAACAGTTTATGAAAGTGCTGAGCACTATTTATCCATTACTTCCGAAAGAAGCTATCAGACAACGCCTTACATCGTTCAAAACGAATATTGATTTTCAGAAAGGAATGGTGTATCCTTTTTTGAAAGATATTGAAGCCAATCTCACGAAAGGTGTTGAACTCAAAGGACTTGAAAATATCGACCCGTCTAATCCTTATTTATATATTTCGAATCATCGTGATATAATACTCGATTCGGCATTTTTGTGCATACAACTTATTGATAATGGAATTGATACCGTTGAAATTGCCATAGGCGACAATTTGTTGGTTTTTCCGTGGATTGAGGATTTGGTTCGTGTAAATAAAAGTTTTATTGTGAAACGCGGATTGAGTGCCCGTCAGATTTTGGAAAGTTCACAGCTTCTTTCGGGTTACATAGCGCACACTATAAACGAAAAACAACAGTCGGTTTGGTTGGCGCAACGCGAAGGGCGTGCCAAAGATGCTAACGACCGGACACAAGAGAGTTTACTCAAAATGCTGAACATGGGTGGAAAAGCATCTATTGCCGAAAATTTGGCTGCATTAAATATTTGTCCGCTAAGTATTTCGTATGAGTACGACCCATGCGATTACCTGAAAGCAAAAGAGTTTCAGCAAAAAAGAGACAATCCCGATTTTAAAAAGGCTCCGCAGGACGACCTGATAAATATGCAGACTGGTGTGATGGGATATAAAGGGAAAGTGGAATATACCATTAATGGTTGCATAAACGAAGCTATATCGGAACTTGGAAAAACCATTCAGAATAAATCTGAATTGTATGCTGCTATTGCAGGCCTTATTGATAAACATATTCATTCGGGATACACAATTTTCAATGTAAACAAAATAGCTTATGACATTTTGGAAGGTAAAAAGTGCTTTGAAAATGATTATACACTAATCGAAAAACTCGATTTCGAACGTTATCTTGAAAAGCAAACTGAAAAGATTCAGATTGAAAACAGGGATGACAATTTTATCATGCGTAAGATGCTCGAAATGTATGCTAATCCACTTATAAATCATCTCGAAGCCACAGCTGTTCAATAGATTATATAGACCAAACTGAAATTCAACGTTAATACGATTCTTAAATCAGGAGTTCCTGACTCGTTATAAATGAAAAAGAAAATTGCTTTTATTATCAATCCGATTTCGGGAACTAACGATAAACATGCACTTCCTGATTTAATTCGAAAGGAGTTGAATCCTTTTTTGTTTGAGCCTGAGATAGTTTTTACGCAATACAGAGGTCACGGACTTGAACTTTCGAAAGCTTTTGTAGCCGCAGGTTTCGATTATGTAGTTGCTGTTGGTGGCGATGGTACTGTGAATGAAATAGCCCGTGGTTTGACGGATACAAATGTTGCTTTAGGTATTATTCCTGTAGGTTCGGGAAACGGGCTGGCACGTCACCTCTCCATCCCGATGAATACCAAACACGCCATTGTGCAACTCAATCATTCCGAAGTGATTAAAATGGATTACGGTGTGGTAAATGGTCAGCCGTTCTTCTGCACTTGTGGTACAGGCTTCGATGCCTACGTGAGTACTGAGTTTGCCAAAAGTAAAAACAGGGGTGTAATGACCTATATCGAGAAAATGATAACGGGTTACTTTAATTATAAATCGCAAAACTATCATTTGGTGGGTGATGGTATCGACCTGAAGGATAAGGCATTTGTTATTACCTTTGCAAATGCTTCGCAATGGGGAAACAATGCTTATATTGCACCGCAGGCCAGTGTGCAGGATGGGATGCTTGATATATCGATTATGAGTAATTTCCCGATTATAGCCATTCCTTCGATAGCACTTCAGCTATTTACGAAGACGATAGATAAGGATTTGTTTGTTACCACTTTACGAACAAATGAAATTACACTTTTCCGCGACGAGACGGGGCCTTTTCACTACGATGGTGAACCGTACGAAGAAGGGAAGGAAGTGCATATAAAAATTGTACATGAAGGATTGAACGTGTTGGTGAAAAAACGGTTTTAAAAAAGACTGCGGACGACGGACGACAGATAACAGATAACAGGGAAATAATAAGATGGAATGTATATGAAACGATTAAATATATTAGTGCTTTTATTGGTGGTTTTTCAGTTGGCTTTTTCGCGTCAGCAGGTTGATACGATTGCCATATATTCGGCAAAAATGAAAAAAGAAGTGAAATCGGTGGTTGTGGTGCCTGAGAAGTATTCGAAGAAAAAACACTATCCGGTGGTGTATCTGCTGCATGGCTACAGCGACAATTATGCAAAATGGGTGAATACTGTACCCGAAATAAAAACGCTCGCTACCAAACATCGGCTTATTATTGTTTGCCCCGATGGAGGATTTAGTTCGTGGTATTTTGATAGTCCTATCGATTCGGCATTTCAGTACGAAACGCATATAACACGCGAACTTTTGCCTTATATTGATTCGCATTATTCAACCATTCCGAATCGGTCGGCACGTGCCATTACGGGCTTGAGTATGGGCGGTCACGGAGCACTTTATCTGGCCATACGCAACAGGGATTTGTTTGCCAATGCAGGAAGTATGAGTGGAGGCGTTGATTTGCGTTCGTCGTCGAAAAAATACGATATTGCCAAGCGCATTGGTTCTATAGAGGCTAATCAGGATGAATGGGATAACCGCTCTGTTATTAATATGGTTACAGTGTTGAAAAACAAAGAACTCAACCTGGCGATTGAATGTGGTGTAAACGATTTCTTTTATCAGATTAATGCGGCTTTGCATCGTCGTTTGGTGGCACTCAACATCGATCACGATTATACCGAACGTCCGGGGATTCATAACTGGGATTACTGGAAAAATGCCATAAATTACCAGCTTCTCTTTTTTGATAGATGCTTTACGAGAGATGACAAAAAATAATTTTTTGAAATATAAACAGAAGCCGGATAATTTCCGGCTTTTTTATTTCCGGTTGACATATTCGGCTTACTTTTTTTGAGTATATTTGCAATGAAATAAAAATGCTTGATTAAG
>JAYRXP010000117.1:0-3244 GCA_041917395.1 Paludibacter sp. | reverse complement strand
GCACCGAAATTGGTTTGGTAAACACGCCTTATTTGTGGTCGATATGTGGACTAATAATAGCAGTTGCGGTAATTGGTAAATTCTTGGGCAGTGCTTTTTCGGCAAAGGTACTGGGCGAGAGCTGGAAAGACAGCCTGAGTATTGGTATCCTGATGAATACACGCGGTTTGATGGAACTTATCGTACTGAATATCGGGTACGAAATGGGAGTTTTGCCTCCGGCAATATTCGTTATGCTGGTAATTATGGCATTGGTTACAACATTTATGACTACGCCTATTCTCACATTTATCGAAAAGTTATTTCCCGAAAAACGAATTGCCGAAGAGTTCGAACGGCAGCAAGCGCTTGGAGTTTTTAAAGCGCTCATTGCATTGGGAAATCCTGAAAACGGAAAAACACTGCTTAACGTAGCGAAAACGGTATTGGATGGCGCTAAAAACACGCTTTCGGTTAATGTGTTGCACATTACACCCGGAACGGACGTGAATCCGCTTTACAGCGAACAATATTCAACAGAAAGTTTTAAGCTGATTAATGACGAGGCCGAACGCCTGCAAATTCCGATTGAAACAGAATATAAAATTAACGATAATATTGAAGGTTGCATTGTCAGAACGACAAATGTAAATAACTACGACTTTTTGCTTGTCGGTGCGGGAGTTTCGTTGTCGGGCATTCCGTTTTTTAAAGAGCGGAAGATATTTACAAAAACCATGTGGCTGAACAGAGCCCTGAACCGTATCTCGCGTTCGCAGGCCATTTTTTATCCGGGCTCACTTATAAAAGACAAAACACGCTATTTTATCGAAAACAGCCGTTGTAGCGTCGGTGTTTTTGTAAACAGGGGCTTTAGTAAAATAACCACCACAATGGTGCTTTTGCAAAATGAGAATGATGGTTTTTTGATTCGTTATGCCCGCAGGTTGATGCGCAACAATAACGAAGTGAGCATTTTTGTGATTGATGTAAATAATGTATTACAAAAAAACGAAAGCATCCGGATGGCCCTCGACGAGTTGCAGAAAAATTACATTAACCGGGTAAAAACCATTAAAAGCTCCAAAAATAACGCGTCAATTATTTCGCGTTTCAGCTTTATGCTTGTAAGCTATCAGGGTTGGAATGAACTTTCGTCGTCCGACAATAACGAACTCACAGCTATCCCTTCTACATTGATTATCAGCAAAAAAGCCAGCCGCTTTGGAAAACACGCTAATATGATTGTTTTCGACGATGATATTTCATAAAAAATTATTCATGAAGATAACAACGCAGGCAAAATTTAAGAGAGGGAAATTCAACCTGCGTTTTGTATTTTAAATCACTTTTTAATTTGTTATTATTGCGATGAATAAAAGGCTGGAAAATTATTTTCAATCTTCCAGCCTTCGTTGGTTAATTTGTTTTTTTTGCGAAAAATGTTTTCAGCATCAAATCCACAAATACTGTCAGCCCTCCGATAATCATCATCGAATCGGGAATAATTCTCGACCACATCCAACCTTTCATTGGCTCCACGGCATCGCGCAAACGGGCATAAAAATAACCCATATCGTGTGCAATGCGTGTTTGCTCAATACCAATAATATAAGTAGGAACAGCATACAACAACGCTCCTGCAGTCAGAATTCCGAATGCCCACTTGCTCAGTTTATTATCCCAAACCAATCCTTTAGCCAACGAATTGGCACGGGCGGTCATGTAAATAAAGGCAATGGAAATATACCCAAACGCACCCAGTAATGCTATATGTCCGTGAGGCATAATCAGATAAGTACCATGCGAGTAATAACTGATGGTCGGCGTATTGATAACCATGCCGAAGAAACCGGCACCAATCCAGTTCAGGATGGCCGAACCTGCCAGCCACATAAATACAGTCCCAAATTCGAAACCTTCGCCTGAATGTGCTTTTTCTTTCTGATTTTTCATGGCTTCGATGATCATCAATGCGAGCGGAAGTGGTTCCAACGCCGAGAATATACCGCCAATGGCAATCCAGTATTCGTCCAAACCCTGCCACCACAAGTGATGACCAATGCCCAACGTGCCGCTCATCATAATCAGAACCATTTCGAACATCATGGTTTTAACGGCTATCTTTTGCGAGATAAGTCCGAGCGAAACCGTAAAGAATGCAATAACACCCGCAGCAAAAAGCTCAAATGTCAATTCTACCCACAGGTGAATAACCCACCAGCGATAATAATCATCGATGGTAAAATTGGGAATAATTTTGTGCACGGGCATCATACCTGCCATATACAATGTAGCAATGGCAAATGCCGACCAGATAATGGTACTTACCAGCGGATTATTGGTAGCCGATTTGCGAATAAGTGAAACCACCAGCAGAAACCAAAATACTAAACCAACCACCAAACCAATATCCCAGACACGGCCCAAATTGATTAACTCACGACCTTCATTACCCAACCAAAACCAGTTTGTACGCATTTGACCGGTTGCACCCATGTACAAACCAATCATGGAACCAACAGCTACCACCAACAAAGCGCCCCATAGGACATCCACCAGCCAGGGAAATTTATGATCTTTGTTAGCCACCCAAGGAGCAATTAGCAAACCACCAACAAGCCAACCTACAGCCACCCAAAGTATAGCAAGTTGTGTGTGCACCGAGCGTAACACATTGAAAGGCAATATGCTTTGTGCAAAAATAAAATCACCTTTGGGTTCGGTGTATAAATGCGACAGGTAACCTCCAATAAATAACTGAACCAAAAATAAAGCTGCTACAATGGGGATGTATTTCAGCAATTTCACCTGCGAAGGAAATAATTTGGTAATTTTCAGTGCAGGTTCTAATTTATCGCCGGCTTCTTTTTTAAACAAATATTCGTAGGATAAAAATATCACCACAATGGTAAGTGTCCACAAAATAAGAAACTCCCAAAGCGATACCACATGCGAGTTAAAAGATACATTCTGATCAATCAGAGGCTCATTGGGCCAGTTGTTCGACCAGGTACGATCGGTGTCCGGACGAAGCGAAGAAGCCACTAACTGCGACCAATCGAAGAATGCTGCAATTTTCACCGCTTCTTCCGGACGGATAATTCCACCTTTAAAAGCACGTTCAGGATCGCCTTCAACCAGCATTTTGGTAATGTAAGCCACATTTTTGTGATAAGCCTGTGCCGATGCATCGGTGTAAATTGTACCTTCTTCGAGCAATTTTGTTTGTTGCTTTACATCCTGTATTACACGTACTTTTACT
>JAYRXP010000116.1:0-2997 GCA_041917395.1 Paludibacter sp. | reverse complement strand
TGTAAATAGAAAACACGATTGAACGATTTTGTGACTTTTTTGTTACAGAAAAAGTATGCTTCAATTTTTTAAAAGCGAATGATGAATAAAAACAAAGTATTTGAGCAACGGCTGAAGGCCTTGCAGGAAATGGAATACAATGCTGCACACAAACAGCATTTGAAGGGTAAACTCACTGCCCGCGAACGTATTAATATCTTATTTGACGAAGGCACTTTTTTTGAACTCGACGCCTTTGTATCGCCCACACAAAATCCGATAAGCAGCCGCCAGACTAATTTTGGCGATGGTGTGGTTGTGGGTCGTGGTTTGGTACAGGGACGAAGTGTATTTGCTTATGCACAGGACTTTACAGTGCTTGGTGGCTCGCTGGGTTATGCTCACGGCATGAAAATAGCTAAGGTGCAGGAAATGGCTCTGAAACTCGGAGCTCCTATAGTAGGACTTATGGATTCGGGTGGTGCGCGTATTCAGGAAGGGGTAAAAAGTCTTTCGGCTTATGCCACTATTTTCCGTAATAATGTGCGTTCATCGGGTATTATTCCGCAGATTTCGGCTATTTTGGGACCGGCTGCCGGTGGGGCGGTGTATTCTCCGGCGCTTACCGATTTTATTTTTATGACCAATCAGACATCCTATATGTTTGTAACCGGTCCCGACGTGGTGCGCGAAGTACTGAACGAGGAAATTGACATGGAAGGTCTGGGTGGTGGCAACGTACATGCTCAGAAAAGCGGTGTGGCACAGTTTGTTTCCGACGACGAAGAACATACTATATTGCTGATTCGCAAATTATTATCGTATATTCCTTCGAACAACTACGACACGTTGCCCGTGTCGCATGTAGTGAAGGTGAACAGTTCGCGTCAGGAATACCTGAATAAAATTATCCCCGATGACCCCAACCGTCCGTACGACATGAAGGAAATTATCAATATCCTGGTGGATAAAGATACTTTCTTCGAAGTACACGAAAAATATGCTCAGAACATTCTGGTTGGTTTTGCCCGGCTGAACGGAAAAACCGTAGGTATTGTGGCCAATCAGCCCAAAGTAATGGCCGGAACGCTCGATATCAATGCCAGTGTGAAAGGAGCGCGCTTTGTGCGTTTCTGCGATGCATTTAATATCCCTTTGCTGATTCTGGAAGATGTGCCCGGATTTTTGCCCGGTATTGAGCAGGAGCATAATGGCATTATCCGTAACGGTGCTAAATTATTGTACGCTTTCTGTGAGGCTACAGTGCCTAAAATCACGATTATTACCCGCAAAGCGTACGGAGGTGCTTACATTGTGATGAGTAGTAAAAATACCGGTGGTGACTTTAACTTCGCGTGGCCAACAGCCGAAATTGCGGTTATGGGACCAGCCGGAGCTATAAAAATTGTGAACAAACACGAGTTGGCAAAGGCTGAGAACAAAGCTGAAATGGAAAAAATACTGACTGATAAATACAAGGAGGAAGTCGCAAATCCGTATAAAGCGGAAGAACTTGGCTTGATCGATGAGGTTATTATGCCTTCGAAAACCCGTGAGATTCTGATTACAGCTTTCGAAATTTTATCCAACAAACAATATCACAAACCGGCACGTAAACACGGAAGTATACCGTTATAATTAATAATTGATAATTCATAATTGATAATTAAGAGCGTGTGGTTCATCACTTATTATAGAAATCTGCATAGAAAAAATGAAAAAAAGAATTTTAATAGCAAACAGGAGTGAAATTGCAATACGAATAATTCGTGCTGCGCATAAGCTGGGGATGGTGGCAGTGGTGTTTAGAAGCGACCGTGAGCCGGAAGCTATGTACCTGCGTTATGCCGATGAAGTTATTCCGGCCAAAGATGGATCGAATGAAAAGGCCATTTTTCTGGATGCACCCCGTATTGTGCAGCTCGCACTCGAAAACAATATAGATTTAATTCATCCCGGGTATGGCTTCTTATCCGAAAATCCTGAGTTTGCACAGCTTTGTGTGGATAACGGATTGAATTTTATTGGCCCTTCGCCACAACTGATACGCGACATGGGTCTGAAAACAGTGGCCAAAAGCATGGCTATAAAAGCAGGACTTCCGCTGGTACCGGGTAGCGATGGACCGGTACGCGATGCGCAGGCAGCCAAAGAATTTGCTGATAAAATTGGCTATCCCGTAATTCTGAAAGCTTCGGCAGGTGGTGGCGGACGCGGTATGCGTATTGTGGAGAAATCCGAAACCATTGAGCGCAGTTTCAAATCGGCCTCAGACGAAGCGCTGGCCGCTTTTGGAAACGGCGATATGTTTATCGAAAAATACCTGCAAAATCCGAAACATCTGGAGTTTCAGATAATGGGCGATAAGCATGGTAATGTGGTGCATCTGGGCGAACGTGAATGTTCGTTGCAGCGCAAACACCAGAAGATAGTGGAAGAAGCTCCATCGGCCAGCGTAACACCAAAAATGCGTGAGGAAATGGGCGAAATGGCCGTACGGTTTGCCAAATCCATAGGTTATTACTCAGCCGGAACCATTGAGTTTATTATGGACGAAGATGGTTCGTACTATTTTATGGAAATGAATACCCGTATTCAGGTGGAACATCCTGTTACGGAGCAGATTACCGGAGCAGATTTGGTGGACTGGCAGATACGTGTGGCGATGGGCGAAGTGCTGACCCTGAAACAGGAAGATATAAAAATTAATGGCTGGGCGATTGAAATACGCGTAAATACCGAAGATCCGCAAAACCGTTTCAGTCCGCAAACCGGTCTGATTGATTTGATTCGCTTCCCCGAAGCTCCCCATATCCGTATCGAAACAGGTGTGGAAAGCGGATCGGTGGTTACGCCTTATTTCGACTCGATGGTGGCAAAAATAATTGTCACAGGAAACGACCGTGCTGATTGTATTGAAAAAACGCTCAACGCGCTCAACAATTTCATTATGAACGGATTAAAAACAACGGTTCCGTTCTGTCGTGCAGTGCTACAGCATCCGGCATTTGTAGATGC
>JAYRXP010000115.1:0-6589 GCA_041917395.1 Paludibacter sp. | reverse complement strand
TGCCATTGCGATGCTTTATCGTCACATTTGGCTATTAACACGCGGCTCGAACCCTCGGAACTGATGGCTGCATGTCCGGCATTACCAATAATACGGCAATTCATCACCGAATAATTGGCACTTTGCTGTATGCGTGCGGCATTGCTGACACTTTCGAATGTACAATCTTTCAACCAACCGTTAGCATGACCCGTAATTTGCAACATGCTCCAGCCTCCATCGTCGACTGCCGAGCGGTGGTGTACAAATTTATCCGTAAAATTGCCCTTGAAATGCAGGTTTTCCACACCACATTCGATAGCCGGTTCCCAGCGCGACACTTTCCAGCCTTCGGATGCCACAACGGGATACATTATCGGGTCGGCAAGTGTAATTGTACCACCATCTACGCTTTTTACTTTATGAAAAACCTTTACGATAACACCTTTCTGAATAATTTCAGTCCAGGTTGAGTCTGCCCGGTAAGGACTCAATTCCTTTGCAACCCGTTCAGGATTATTATTTTGCAAGTTCAGTTCTATCCAACCACCGGCAGCTAAGCCGTTGGCGTTGTCAACCGTCAGCGAAAAACTTCCCACCGCTGCATCCGCAAGCACATTTACAGGCTGCGAACGTTTGATTTTCTTTTTAAACTGAAAAAGATAAGGCGTTGTCCACATTTTGTCCGGTTCGAGCGCCGTCATTTTTTCCTTCATAAACAGAACCGCACCCGTTTCACCCCGCAACACAATGCGCGTTCCGGCAATTATAACGGGAGTTTCCGATTCGCCCTGCTCATTTACCCGATAAAGTCCTTTGGGAAAATAAACAATGCCCGAACCATTGGCAACCGCAGCATCAATACAATGCTGAATGGCCTGCTTGTCAGATTTCTCATCATCGGGAACAGCTCCAAAGTCCAGTACATTAAATACCTTATAATCAACAGTTGGAATTGGTTTTTCGCCATTTTGGTAACCAACGTACGAAAAATCGGGGAGCGTGGTTTCCTCTCCGGCAAGTTTCTGAGCTTTATAGGTTTCGAAAAGCGATTTTTGTGCCGAAAGCGGGAGTAAAACAAATGTAATTAGCGAAAATATAAATATTTTATTCATTAGGCATTTTATAAGTTAAATCGTTTGATGAATTTCATGATTATTATTTTTTTTGTTTTCGACCCCCACCCCCCAATTGGGGGCTTTAAGACGTATTCTTTGAATCTTTAATAACGAAAAAAGTCAGTTATTCGCATTATTTAGCCCCCATTTGGGGGTTGGGGGTCAAAATATTCTAAGTCGTATAAACTACATTGTTGTTTATTTTAAATTTATACCTACACTTTTTCCGGAAAATTCTTTGTCAGGCAAACTCACTTTAAAAGTCTTTTCCTGTTTGTTTTGTAAAAGTTTTATGTGAATAGATTCCGGATTTGACGACTCACAAAGCGGATTTGCTACATGCATTGTATTTTTTACACGATTCCAGAGCACTGCACAGGGCGCATCAACAGTCAGTGCATCGCCATTGGGCATTTTCAGTGTTCCTGCTTTGTAAAAAATCACTTCCAACAAATTCAGGCCTGTATGTTCCACTGCCTGAACTTCAGCGGTATTGGAAACAATTTTTATCGGAATGTTTTTTTGATATTTATCAGCATCAGAGCCCTGATTCATGCCGGGTTTTACCAGATAGGCATAGCTGCCGTTTTGCGGATTTTTGCCATGGTTTATATTCAGGCTAAACAGCGCAGTATCCAAAGCCACTACAAATTCCGATTCAGGCTGAAGATTGAAATAAGTGGGACTTCCGTACAGCATCCAGTCGGGCGATTGAAGTGTTTTTCCTTCTTTCAGAGTTTCGGTTTTTCCGGCGGTTGAATATTGCATTTTACCATCGTAATTAGTCTGATTCAGCGTTGTATACACATCGGCTTTCCCGTTGTTTCGGGTAATTCCGACACCGAGGCAAACAAATTCTTCGTCGAAATAAAACCATGCTTTGTGCGCTTTTAATTCGCGTCGGTCCAGTATCATGGCACAGGCTCCATACGTGCTGTCGGATACGCCTCCGGCAAATGCATTTCCATTGTTGCCAAATTCTCCCCAGTTTGGTATAGGGAGCTTATCGTTATCCTGTTCGGCTGTAATTCCCGGAAACTGACGGTTGTTGAATTTTTTAAAATAAGTTCCATCGTATTCTTTTCCGGTCACAAACAGGTAGTTCGTGCCATTTCCGGAATAATAATTGTATTCGCCATCGCCGTTTCCAGCTTCAGCTCCAACGGTTCGTGTCGACGACATGCGGGTGCTAACATAATAATTCGCACGGCGGTTAATCATATAATCGAAACGCCAGAACATGCGGTTGCCCGATAGCGAATTTTCGCCGCCAATGCGCCTGCAAACTGCCGCAATTTCATCTTTCTTTGTTACTTTTAGCTTTTGTAATCTGTCGGCAAGGGCTTTGATCGGCGTGTAATACTGTTCCGAACTGTTATATCGTCCTGCATTATTGGGGTCGTAGTGTTTGCTGTAAAAAATCCATTGAACACCATTGATAAACAAATCCTGAAGTAAATCAACACCCGGCGTCTGGTATTTTGTGCCATTGCAGAATTCGAGATAATACATCACCGAGTTTACAAATTCTTTACCGTAGTTGGTAAAATAAAGCTGCCGACCATTGCCGCAATGCTGTGCAAACAGGTAGTCGGGCTGAATTCCTTCCACAGGCTGAATGGTTAACAATTCGGTCATTTTATTTTTATAAATCATCATCTGCTTGTCGTTCTCCGTAAGAATACTTGCTGCTAATGAGCCCATTACAATGTCGGCTCCATTCGCACCCGTAAGACGGCTTGCATCCGAATTATCGTAACTCCATTGCAGGTATTTTATTGTTTTGTCAAAAAGAGCCTTATCCTGTTTGAGTTCGTTATACATCAAAATAACGCCCCGCGAAAGCTCTTTAGGATAAGGAATATACCGGTACCACCAGTTTGTAGATTGATTGTTCGTGTCAATCCAGAAATTCAGCGAACGCAGGTAAGCCGACCGCACTTCATCTTTGGCATAAAACGCATTTTCGGGATTTTCATAAGCCCCTGCCAGCGAATTCAGGTTCAACACATGTTTGCGCGGCGAACCATTTTTGGCGGCATAATTAATATCTGTAAAACTACCATTGCTATTCATTTTCTTTAAAAGTGCCTCCACCGAACTCTTTGATGGATTGTTGATGTACTCGTTGTACATTCGGTTGTAGATTTTCTTAAAATCGTTTGCCGTGGTAGTTTGCGCTATCAGAAAAATTCCCAAAAGTGCAAGTCTAATTATTCGTTTCATATCGTGTTGTTATTTAGTTGTTTTTCGTTCTGTACTTTCAAAAAATTGCTGATCTTTTTCAACTGCCTCTCGTTGTTTCTTTCGCTCTGCATCCGAAATTGCCGGAATTTCGATGCCTTTGCTGACACTTGCCTGCACATTTTTCGGTTCGTCGCGATAGAGCATTTTTACGGCAGGTGATTTGGTATAAAAAACAAGCGTATCCGGTCGGGGCGAATTAACACCACCGAAATAAGTACGTGCAATTACCGTGATTTTTCCAGCCCGGGTTGTTGTGCGCAGGAGCAGTGGCGCTGTTCCTTTGATTACCCGTACCGGATTTGCACCAATTTCCATTCCTCCAATAATTGTGCCTTCGCCAAGAATGCTGAATTCTATCTGTTCGTTGGCCAGCTGTTTTACATAACCTCTCTCATCTTCAACCGATGCAATTATTTCGACAATGTCGCTACCGTTTGCAACCACTCCCGCCGAAGCAATGCTGTCGATACGCAATTTGATTCTTTCAGAGCGCATGGATGGCATCACCATTTGGCTGATAACGACCTGTCCTCCCATAAAACCGTCGGCAATAATTTTTGCTTTTTCAGGATGTCCCGATCTGTGCAATGCCCGAATGGTTACAAAATCGAAAGCATTGGCAAATGTAAGAGGTTCGTACGGTAATCCGGCCACATTCTTTTTCACAGACTGAATTATTGTATCTGTATAAAATTTATTTTCCCAGGAATTTGTCGGATTGAAATACCGTGGATCTTTGCTGTCTATTTTTAAAGGCCTCACTATCTGCAATCTGACACTGTCGCAATTGGAATAAACCGTAACGTCGGTCGGCGAAACCGGCGTCATGGCGTTGGCCACGAAAAGCACAGGCCCGCTGTCAGCATTCAACAGTTTTTTTGCCGGGTTGCGCTGACTCTGAAACATGTAATACGAATATTTGGGCTGACGGAATTCATCCATGATGCCTCCGTAAAACGGATCGGGATGATAACCGCGCTGATGGTCGAACGAATGCCACAATGCACCACCAACATGTGCTGCCGGAGCTTTGAAAAGTTGATCGATGGTAAGCGAACCTTCGTAGCTCTTTTTGGCATAATGCTGCGCCTGAAAAACAAGACCCTGTTCACTCCAGTCGCGGGGCACACGGCTGTACGAATTGTGCGAAAACCAATCGTCGACACAATCGCCAAATTCGCGGGTAAAGCAACATTTACCAAGTTTTGTGTAAAACTCTTCCTTTTTAGGTGCTGTGTAAATTACATCGAACAGTTCATTTCCCTGACTAATATCGTCGCAGGCGGCATAACAACCTTTTTCTGGATATTCATCATGAACAGCTTTGTATGCTCTTTCGGCAAATTCGGCCGGAAAATGAGTTTCGTTCAGAATGGGTTCCCAAAGCAACACAGAAGGATGATTGCGGTCGCGACGAACCATATTCCGGATATCGGACAGGACTTTCAGTTCGAAATCGCCGTTATCGTTCCAAAACTGCCAGCCGGGTGTAGCCACAATTACAAACATCCCGAGCTGGTCGCAGGCATCCATAAAAGCCGGATCCTGCGGATAATGTGCGCTGCGAATAACAGAAATCCCTGCATCGCGCATTTTTCTGACATCGGCATAATGCAGGTTGTTGGTGAGTGCCATGCCGATATAACCAAAATCCTGATGACGGTTTACACCTAGTAATTTTTCATTAAAAATTTCGCCATTAATAAGCAATCCTTTTCCTGAAACAAACTCAATGGTTCGTATTCCCGTTTTGGTTTCGATAGCATCGTAAACCTTTTTGTTTGCACTGATTTCCGACTGCAAGGTGTGAAGATAGGGATGGTCTGGATGCCACAGAGCCGGATTTTTAACCGTAATAAGTTGTACAATTTCTTTCGTTTCACCGCCATTGATTTTCACTTTTTCGGAAACAGATGTAAGTTTTTTCCCGGCGGGGTCGATAAGCCGGTTTGTTACAACCACAAGTTGACTTTTACCCGTTTCGTTTACTAACTGTGTCTTAACCTGAACAACAGCTTCCTGCTGTGTAGCTTTCAGAGTCGTTACAAAAACACCTCCACCGGCAATCGTATTGACAAAATTCGGATCGGTGAAATGGACATTGTCTGTTGCGTACAGCCAGCAATCGCGATAAATTCCTCCAAAATAACAAAAGTCGAGTGCCGTTTGGGGCTTTCCGGGCGGATAAGAAGTGTCGTCGCTATTGTCGGCCATCACACTTACAAGTACATCCTCATTGGCTCCCACACCTGCCTTAGTCAGGTCAATAATAATGGGTAAAAATCCTCCAAATTGCTCTTTTACCTTTTTGCCATTGATGTAAATGACAGATTTGCCCATGATGGCCTCAAAATGCAGAAATATCTTTTTAGCACTGAAAGATGCAGGCGTGCGAAAGTGCTTGCGATACCAGGCCACGCCCTGATAGTTTTTACCCCCGCTGGCAGCCGCCGGAACCAACTGAACCGTGTGCGGTGTGGAAATGATTTCCCATTTAGTATCGTCAAAACTCGTTTTTTCGGCTCCGGAAATATTTCCCAAATGGAATTTCCAACCTGCATTAAAATCGAATACTTCGCGCCCGGAATTTGGTACGGCATAAAATCCTACCGTCGAAAACCGGTTTTCGGAATGTAATAATCCGATATTAATCAGCAATATAAGCAGCGTAAAATTCTTTTTAAAATTCATATGTTTTCAACAGGTTTTTATTTCGAAATTTTCAAAATCGCCGGAAGTCCGGCAAATTCCCCCTGAGGCAGATCAATATTGTATTTTTTCCTTCCGATTGACAAGGTGATTTGTTTCAAATCTTTATTCATTGTGGGGTCCTGAATGGCAATGGTGTAATTATCATCGTTCGTTTCGAACAACAGCACGCACGGTTCGGAAACGGTCAGAAATACACCCGGACCAATCAGCGACGTGGCTTTGTAAAATACGGCTTCCATAGTTTTGGAGTCGGCCGACTGAATCGCCTGCACTATGGTGTCATTTTTCAATACAGAAAAAGGAAGTTCGGCAGGAAGGTTTTCATTTCCGGCATAAACAACGTATCCGTATGTGTCGTTTACAGGTTTATGTCCATGATTTACCCACAATCTCAGGATATCGACCACGCCGGGCAGATTTGTCTGACTTTCATTCGATTTATTCATTTTAATCCAGTCGGTTGCCTTTTTTTCAATAACAAATGAAGCTGAATTTGTAAATTCGGGCAAAACAGTGTAAGCAAACTTGTCTTT
>JAYRXP010000114.1:0-4298 GCA_041917395.1 Paludibacter sp. | reverse complement strand
TTATTATGCGACACCGGTTTCTATGTCAATTTATTACAAAGATGTAGTAGCCAACGAAGTCGTTACGTTACCAACAACAACCGATTTCAGGGGAATTACACCTATTGCAAAAAATATTCAGATTGCTGGTCAGCAAACATGGGCGCTTGATACAATGTCTGTAACAGTTGAGACTGCAGATAATTACACAAAAGGTATATTAAAAGATGGTGCCACTTATTTTTCGAACAGAACTTACACCATTTACAGTGTTGGCGACACGCTGTCGAACAATGAATTTCTTTTATCAGATGCCGGAACAAGCAGCGATGGCATAGTGCACAAAGGGTCAATTATTCCTTCGAAAGATGGTGAGATATATTTACTTGGACGTACAACCACAGCCATCTCAGGCTGGACTCTTGTGCCCGGAACTGAATTTTACTATGATGCCGGCTCAACTATAGGGGCGCTTTCTTTATTTAAGAAAACAGTGACAGCCGGTCAACGAATTGACATTCCGGCTGTGGATAATTTCCAGGAGGCCAGACCATTTGCCAAAACAATTATCTTAAACAAAATTATTCCGGCCGATACAATGGCAGTAACGATTGAAGTAACCGAAAGTGATGCAGCCATTTTTACAAAATCAACTTTTGATGATAATGCCGTTTTTTTCAAAAACCGGACTTATACCATAAGCGGAACTCCCGCATCATTCAAAGGCTATGATTTTTTGGCTAATGATGGTGCTAAAATTGACCGCGCAGTTGCCATACCCTCAAAAAATGGCGATATTTATCTGGCAGCCAAGCCCGGCGGTCTTACAGGTTGGACAGAGATTGCAAACTCTACCTTTTACTACAGCACATCCACTCCTACCGACATGAGTATTTACAAAAAACAGGTTACAGCCGGACAGCGCGTAGAACTTCCCCTGGTCAGTGATTTTCAGGGGATAACGCCTATTGCAAAAAATATTACAATTTCTGTTTTACCTGCAGCAAAAGACGCCCGTCTGTTAGCAATAAAAGTAGATGGAACAGACATTTCAGGTTTTATGCGTGAAACCACAGATTATAATGTAATGCTTCCTTATACCTACGATGGTCTACCTGTTGTTGAGCCACAAACGCTTGACGCAGGAGCTTCATACACCATACAAACTGTGGAAGATCCGCGGGGAACAGATGATGAACGAACAGCTACGATCAATGTAAAATCATCTGATAATACCGTTACAAAAACATATAAAGTTCAATTTAAAGTAATTCCGAAACTCGATTTGTTTTTGTGTATCGGGCAATCCAACATGGCCGGATATGCACCGCTCGATGAAACTCAGGGAGATTTGAATCCGTTAGATAATTCATACATCTTAAATTCAACAAATCAGTTTGAGCCTGCGACAAATCCCTTAAACCGCTTTTCAAACGTTGCGGCAACAGGTTCAAATGCGTTACTGGGACCTTCGTACTCATTTGCAAAATCGCTCAATGCACGAACTGAAACTCCTATTGGTTTGGTTGTAAATGCGCGTGGAGGCTCTTCAATCGAAAACTGGACAAAAGGCGGAGTCGGAAGTGACAAAGACACCCTTTATGCACCAACATTGCAAAGAGCGCTCGAAGCCAAAAAATGGGGAACATTCCGTGGAATTATCTGGCATCAGGGCGAAGCAAACAAAGCAGATGCTGCTGCTTATCCTGCCAAATTACAGCAGTTTGTTGCTGATCTGCGCAACGATTTGGGAGACCCCAACCTGCTTTTCGTTGCCGGACAAATCGGAACATTCGGACTCAACGTTGCCGATTTCAACAATATGATTGATACAATTGGTCGGTTTGTAAATAATGCAGCCTGCGCATCGTCGGTAGGATTGACAAACATACCGGGCGACAGCAATCATTTTGACAGAGCCGGTGCACTTACTTTAGGTGAACGATATGCCCGTTTGGTAGCCGAAAGACTATATTTACCCGAACAGGCAACTGTGAAAGTAGAAACTGATGCTGGTATTTTCAGTAAAAAAACACTGGCTAAAGATGTTGCCCTGTTTTTAAACAGGCCAACTTATTTAGTTACTGACACAGCATTCTCAGGATTTGCAAATTATGAATTTTTATCGAGTAATGCCGGCGAAATTGAAAAAGGAGTAATAATTCCTGAAACTAACGGAAGAGTATACATAATTGCCGAAAAAGGATTGACTATAAGTGGCTGGAGTCCAGTTTTCGGCACAGAAATACATTATACCGGAGCTGAGCTCTGTGTTTATAGCCGTAAGGCTATTGCCGGAGAACGAATTGCGATTCCCGAAGTTTCAAATTTCAAAGGCGTAACACCAATTGCCAAACAGATAAATCTGCTTGAGATAGTACCTGAGAAAGACGCCCGAATAGATTCAGTCTTTGTAGGTGGTAAATATCTGAAAAATTTTGACAAAAACATCATTTCTTATAATTACTATTTACCTTATACCGCCACCACAGCTCCCACAATAACAGTAAAGACTCATGCTGCCGGAGCTACTACCGGTATAGTCAATGCTACAAATGTTAACGGAACAACCGCAACAGACAAAACAACTGTTATAAACGTAATGTCGCAGGACGGGTCAGGAACAATGACTTACAGAATTGTTTTTGAAGTTTTGCCTCAACTCGACTTATTCCTTTGTATCGGGCAGTCTAATATGGCGGGTGCTGCCCCGTTAGATGCTTCAAAAGGTGATTTTGACCCTATTGATAAAGCTTTTCTTCTCAATTCGGATAATCAATTCGAAGTAGCTAAAAATGGCATGAACAGGTATGCGAATGTCCTCACATCCACATCGCAGTATTACGGACTTACTTACCAGTTTGCAAAAAAAGTCACAAGTCAAACGAATAAGCAAATCGGATTGGTTGTTAATGCACGTGGTGGATCTTCCATCGAACTTTGGGATAAAGCCGGAACAGATGCCGGCGACACATTGTATGCAAAAACAATGCAGAGAGCACTCGAAGCCAAAAAATGGGGACGCTACAAAGCCGTACTCTGGCATCAGGGCGAAGCTAATCGCACAAGTGTAAATACATATCCTGCTCAACTCACTCAGCTTGTTAACAATTTAAGGACTGATTTAAGTGAACCCGATTTGTGCTTTGTGGCAGGTCAGATTGGTCAGTGGCGAACTGATAATGCACCTTTCAACACAATGATTGGTAACATTTCCTCGTTTATCAGCAATTCAGGCTGTGCCTCATCAGATGGACTGGTTAATCTTACAAATCTGGCTGATGACAATTCACACTTTAATCGTGATGGACTCGTTACTTTTGGTGACAGATATGCAGCAATTGTATTAAACAAATGTTATACAATGACTTCGACTAATGAGAAATCTTCAGAATTAGGAACGATTTATTCGTACGGGAATCATATTGTTGTAGATTGTGGGCAAAATGCAGGCAATTGCTCCGTTTACGATATGACAGGTTGTAAAGTTTTTGAAAAACAGATAATTAACAATTCAGATTTTACACTGCAACAAAAAGGAGTCTATATTGTAGTTTTATCAAATTCAAAAGGTACTCACACAGCAAAAATCATAATTAGATAAAACACAGTTTTCGATAAATGACAAATAAAATGACGAGAATAAAAGCTATTTCATTGTTTTTGTGGATTTCGATAACCGTATTGGCTCAAACGCTGGATACTGTTTCGGTTAAATTTCAGGGGAATGGTTACGAGAAACGTAGTTTCGACAATCAGGCTTCGTTTTTCACCAATAAAAAGTATAAAGTACAAAATGTACCCACTGCATTCCGCAATTTTGAATTTCTGGCCAATCAGGGAGGAATTGTTGAAGATGGTTTTATTACGGCTCTAAGCAAAGGTTTTATATATATTGTTGCTCCTGCTGCAATTAGTATTGATGGTTGGAGTCCCGTTGAAAATTCGGAGTTTACGTATGACGATGCCAAAAATTCAGCACTTTGCATCTATCAGAAAAGAGTGAACGCCGGACAGAAAATTCAACTGCCTGTAGTTTCCCGCTTTGCAGGTGTAACTCCTATTGCCCGAAAAATTCAGTATGGCTCAGAAGCTTTGGAAGTCGACGGAAAGTTAATTGATATTTTTACGGTAAAAGCTGCTGGTCTTGTTTTTCCTCAAAACAGCACGTTTAAATTTGCTGAATTCAACTTGCAAATGCAACTGAATTCTGATTAATAATTTGTTTAAATTTTTCGTTTGGTGTGATGTATCCAAGTCTTTTACGAGGTCGATTATTAAGAATGTTCTCAATCCTTTTAATCTGCTTTTTGGTTACT
>JAYRXP010000113.1:0-9312 GCA_041917395.1 Paludibacter sp. | reverse complement strand
TTACAGTCAGCCCCAGTTGGCCACTTTGGTAACTACCCATTGCTTTTAATTGCGGTGCAAAGATAATGGTTTTTTACGAATCTACCAAACGATATTTGCCATTTTTATTGCTGTAACGGCAGCTTCAGTACCTTTATTTCCATGAATTCCGCCGGCTCTGTCGAGCGATTGCTGTAACGTATTGGTAGTGAGAACTCCAAAAATAACCGGACAACAATCAACACTTGCATTTAATTTAGCAACACCGTAAGTTACACCCTGACAAACATAGTCGAAATGCGGAGTATCGCCCTGAATAACACATCCAAGCGTAATCACTCCCGAATAAACAGGGTTAGTCGCCAGTTTTTGAGCAGCGTGAGTAAGCTCAAAGGCTCCGGGCACATGAACTACTTTTATATGGTCGGGAGTAACGCCATGCTGAATCAAAGTATCGTAAGCACCTTCGAGCAATGCATACGTAATTTCAGAATTCCAGTCGGCCACCACTATTGCATAGTTTTGAGTCGCCAGAATACTTGCATCGGGCATTGAATTTACGTCGTAGTCCGATAAGTTTTTGTATTTTGTTGCCATTGTATTTTGTTGTTTTATCTTTATTAAAAAAGCCACTTCATTTCCGGAAGCAGCTTTTTTATTAATTCATTTCGTAATTTTATTCTTTATTTCTGAACACGTGCAATGTATTTTTCAATATCCGAAGCTTCGGAACTGCGAGGATAACTTTCTTTGATTTTAGTGTACATGTCGAGTGCTTTCTCAGGTTTACCAAGCGCTTCGTAAGCGATCCCGGCTTTTTTCAGATAAACAGAACTCAACACATCGTTTTCTTTATCAGCGGCTTTTGTAAAGTAACCAACAGCATCTTCCTTGTTGCCAAGTTCGATATATGCGTCGCCAATCAGTCCGATAACCGACACCGAGAAATAATTATCTTCTCCATCAAATTTGGACAGATATTTTATAGCATCTTCATACTGACCCAGTTTGTAATAACAGATTCCTGTGTAGGCAGCTGCCAGATTTCCCGAAGGGGTAATACTGTATTCAGAAACAATTTCCTTAAAACCAATGTAATCGCCTTTACCTTCAAGTGCTACCTTGAACGAATCAACAGCAAACAAAGCCTGTCCTTTGGCCATTTCGTTTTCGGCTTCGCGCTCACGTGGCTGGATATAAAAATTTTTGAATGCAAGCACAGCTAATACCAATAATACCAAAATTGCTACCAACATTAAGAGTTGTTTCTGATATTTTTCAATAAACGCTTCCGATTTACTCAAAACCTGCTCTACCTGTTGTAATTCGTCCTTTTTGTTTTGTTCTGTTTTTGACATAAACGCTTTTATAAATAATTATTTTTTCAGTTTTAAATTTTTGCGGAACAAAAGTATGAATTTTTTTTCTTAAACCGAAATTTTATGCATAGTTTTTTGTTTAATACAATCCATACGTTTTTTATACATAACAGAAAAGCCTTTACCACTTTTCGTGAAAAGGCTTTAAAAGTTACAACCGTATTGCTGATAATCACATCATCAATTTATTTTCAGGCTTTTTCTTTCTTTTTTGCTGTATTAATTTTAAACAACGGGTAGAGCGGACAAAAATTAATTAAACTTGTAACAGTAAGAACCAGCGCTACTATAAGTGCTATTATCCCCAGAGGATCGGAAAAAACTCCAAAATAATACAATAGTATTAAAGCTATTGCTAAAATCAGACGTACTAATTTGTCTGCTGAACCAATGTTTGCTTTCATAATGACATAATTTAATGTTTAGATATATAACAATATCGTTTCCTAAATGTTTAATTCTGTGATAACGACACTTCATTCAGAAGTAAATTAAAAAACTGCCGGAAGAAATTTCAGCTTAACTATTCCGGACATATTTTATTTTTTCTATTCCAAAAAAAAATGAGTAGTTTTGTAAGCTAAATAAAAAATAACGAACCAACACAGCATTAAATCCGTAATATGCTCGACCAGAACACCATTGATAAAATAACCGACGCGGCTCAAATACAGGACGTTGTTTCGGATTATGTTACGCTCAAAAAGCGTGGTGTCAATTTATTGGGTCTGTGTCCCTTTCATGGCGAAAAAACCCCTTCTTTTATCGTTTCGCCCGCCAAAGGTATATTTAAGTGTTTTGGTTGTGGTAAAGGGGGAAATTCGGTACATTTTATAATGGAACACGAACAGATTTCGTATTACGAAGCTCTGAAGTTTCTGGCAAAAAAGTACAATATCGAATTTCAGGAAAGAGAATTTTCGGCCGAAGAGCAGGCAGCCCGCAACGACCGCGAAAGTATGTTTCTGGTAAATGAGTTTGCTCAGAAACATTTTTCATCGACCCTTCATAATCATATCGACGGCAAATCGATCGGATTAAGTTACTTCCGCGAACGCGGATTCCGCGAAGACATTATACAAAAATTTCAGTTAGGATACAGCCTTGAGCAACGCGATGCATTTACACAAAGTGCTCTGAAATCGGGATACAACAAGGAATATCTGGTAAAAACCGGACTGACACTCGAAAATGAAAGTGGCCAGCTAAGCGACCGCTTCAGAGGACGTGTTATGTTTCCGGTTCACTCGCTTTCGGGGAAAGTAGTGGCTTTTGGAGGTCGTATCCTGAAAAAGGATGACAAAATGGCGAAATACGTCAATTCTCCTGAGTCTGAAATTTATCATAAAAGCTCCGAACTTTACGGCATTTACTTTGCCAAACAGGCCATCGTACGTCAGGACCGCTGCTTTCTGGTGGAAGGATATACCGACGTTATTTCGATGCATCAAAGCGGAATAGAAAACGTTGTGGCCTCGTCGGGAACATCACTTACTCCGGGACAAATACGTCTTATACACCGTTTTACAGAGAATGTAACCGTGATTTACGACGGCGATGCTGCCGGAATAAAAGCATCTATACGGGGTATTGACCTGTTATTAGAGGAAGGGCTGAATATTAAAGTTTTACTTCTGCCGGATGGTGACGACCCGGACTCGTTTGCGCGCAAACACAATGCAACTGATTTTATTGAGTTTGTAGAAAAAAATTCGGCAGACTTTATTCGTTTCAAAACAAATCTGCTCTTAAAAGATGCCGGGAACGACCCTGTAAAACGGGCAGGATTGGTTATTGACATTGTTCGCAGTATTTCTATTATCCCGAATTCGGTTATACGTGCCGAATACGTGAAAGAGTGCAGTTCGTTGTTGCACGTGGACGAAGCCATGCTTTACCACGAAATAAACAAACTTAAAACGAGTGAGAACGAGAAGACGAATACGCGTGCAGCTCAAAACACACCCGATAATGTTCCACCTCCTCATTTCGAAGAGATGGAAGGTGGAAGTTCCTATGTTCCAACATCCAAATTCGACAAAGAAGAGCGGAATATCCTCCAGCTACTTATCCGTTACGGAAACATTATTTTGTATTATTCCGACGAGGCCAAAACACTGGGCGTAACCGTCGCAACATATACTTTTGACGAACTTGAACGTGATGAACTTGGTTTTTTCAATCCGCTTCACCAGTTAGTGCTCGATGAGTATAAAATGCATTGTAACGACGAAACCTTCAATCCCGAAAGGTTCTTTCTGTATCATCCCAATCCGCAAATCAGTCAGCTAACCGCCGATCTGGTCACCGAAAAATATACACTCAGTAAAGTACACTCGAAAGTAAAAAAGGTTGAAACCGACCTGGAACGACTGATTGAACTTGTGCCACGGGTTATATTCGAATTTAAAAACAGCCTGATACTTGATCTTATCCGACAAAAACTTGCGGAACTGAAATCGGCATCGGATGCCCGTAACAACGCACGTGTGGATGAGATAATGCGCGAAATGGCAGATCTGGAAGGAGTTAAAAGGGAACTATCCAAAACTTTGGGTGAAAGAATTATTATCAAGATATAAGCAAATATGAATAAAATATACCAATACATTCTTAGTGAAATTGTAAAGCAACGGTTGAAAACCGAAGTAGTTGATAAACAGTTTGAACTGGAAAAGCACAAATTAAAAATAGATCTTAGAAATCTCTTCAAAGAAAGTTTGTTAATTGCTGCCGGCGTTATTACGGCCAGTTTCGGACTGAAAGGTTTCCTGCTACCCAACTCGTTTATCGACGGAGGTGTAACAGGTATTTCGCTGATAACAAATGCTTTGACACAAATTCCTTTACCTATACTATTGGTGGTTATCAATTTACCATTTCTGCTACTCGCATTCACAGCTATTGGCCGTCAGTTTGCTCTGAAAAGTATTGTAGCCGTTATGTTATTGGCTGTGAGTGTGCATTTTATGCCCTCATTTTCGCTCACTCAGGATAAATTACTCATTGCTGTATTTGGAGGTTTTTTTCTTGGTGCAGGAATCGGACTTGCCATCCGGGGTGGCTCTGTGATTGACGGTACTGAAGTACTGGCCGTTTTTATCAGCCGCAAACTACCTTTAACAATCGGCGATATTATCCTTATTTTCAATGTTGTTATCTTCTCGTTTGCAGCTTACGTTTTTTCAATAGAAATAGCCATGTATGCCATGCTAACCTACCTGTCAGCTGCAAAAACAGTTGATTTTATTGTAACAGGACTCGAGGAATACATAGGAGTAACTATCATTTCGGAATTTAGTGAAGAAATACGATTGGCAGTAATTGAAAATTTAGGTCGTGGTTGTACAATCTATCTTGGCAAAAAAGGATTTGCCAAAAGAGGTGAACCACTCAAAAGAACAAATATAGTTTACACATTGCTTACCAAACTGGAACTTTCAAAACTTCAGTCGGAAATAGATAAAATCGACAAAGATGCCTTTATAATTATGCACAGCATTAAAGATGCCAAAGGCGGAATGATAAAAAAGAGACCGTTGAAGGGTTGATTTATTGTTGATAAAAAAGAATACGATATATTTGCATCGGTTTAACCCCGGAACGCATCTAACTAAAGTAAATAAAGTAAGAATTATGAAAACACACCCTGTTCTTTTGAAAGCAGCAATGCTTACTGCTTTAATTATAACCGGCAGTTTATTTTCAACAATCAGCGCTGCTCACCCCGAAAACCCGACTATGGATTCCATTGACAATCAGCAACTTTACCTTGTTATAAAATCGAACAACGTGGAGTATATCGGACATATAATAAAAGATGATGGTCGCGAGGTGCTCATTAATACCGAAAAACTCGGCAAGATTTATATTCCCAAAGCTGATATCCGCAGTATTGAGAAAATAAGCGACACAAAAGCAATTATCAGAGGCGATTATTACAGTGCCGGTCCGTTTGTGACCCGATATGCATTTACAACCAATGCACTTCCCCTGCGAAAGGGTTCTAATTACGCAAAACTCAATCTCTATGGTCCCGAAGTACATTTCGCACTCACTAACAATTTCAGTCTGGGCATAATGTCCACCTGGGCCATAAGTCCGTTTATAGTAGTTGGTAAATATGGATTTAACACTAAAAATCCGAAACTAAACTATTCTGTGGGTACGTTATTAGGTAATTCCGGTTATATAAACAATATGAAAACATGGGGCGGTCTGCATTTTGGAAACATCACTTATGGCACCCCGAAAGACAATATTACACTTGGAGCAGGTTTTGGTTACGTTGTGCCCGGAGTTACCAACAAAGAAGCGCCCGAAGGCGATTATCTCACTTCATCAGCATATTATGCCGCCCAAACCGAACGACCTGTTTATCCGGCAATGGGTCCGGTATTTTCGTTCGGAGCCATAACCAAAGTTGGTGCAAAAGCCAGTTTTATATTCGACAGTATGTTTACGCTTGGTTCTGTAAAGATTACCAAAGTAAGCAATGTATTCGTCGGATACGATTCACAGTACTTTGTACGCGATGGTCGCGAGAACTTTACCGCATTTATTCTGATGCCGGGCATGCGCTTTCAGACCAAAGAAAATTCGGCATTTCAGGTAACACTGACCACTGTATCGATACACAGCAAATCGATAGAAGACGCGAATATTGGTGCTGAGAGTATCACATTCCCGATGCCTTCATGTTCCTGGTTTTTTAAATTTTAATTCCTGTCAGTCAATCACTAACTTATGCAACATCTCTTTGAGCAGGTTATTTTTGGTCCGATACAGAGCCGGCGTCTGGGACTGTCGCTCGGTGTGAATTTACTTCCGGTTGATGCCAAAATTTGCTCGTTTAACTGCCTTTATTGCGAATGTGGTTTCAACACCACCATCAACGAATTTAGTTTCCCGACGCGCGATCAGGTGAAGGAAATTCTCAGAATGAAACTTGCTGAAATGGCGGCTGAAGAAAAACTGCCCGATGTTATCACCTTTGCCGGCAATGGCGAACCCACTTTGCATCCTGATTTCGAAGGAATTATTGACGACACAATTGCTTTACGCAACGAATTTTGTCCATCGGCTAAAGTAAGCGTTTTGTCGAACTCTACCCGAATACACAAACCACACATTTTCAGGGCACTAAACAAAGTGGATAATAATATTCTGAAATTTGATTCTGCTATCGACCGTACCATGAAACTGATTGACCAACCTATTGGAAAACACATTGATGTACAGTGGCTCACGGAAGAATTGCAGAAGTTTGACGGCAATCTGATTATTCAAACCATGTTTTTGCGGGGCGAATACAACGGGGAATTGATCGACAACACCACCAACGAAGAACTTGTGGCGTGGATAAATGCATTGACAAAAATACGCCCGAAACAGGTTATGATCTACTCACTCGACCGGGATACGCCCGTAAATAGTCTGCAAAAAGTATCTGTTACAGAACTGAATACAATAGCCGTAAGGCTGAAAACAGCCGGATTCGAGGTTTCGGTAGCAGGATGAAAATACTGATTTGTCCGCTCAACTGGGGTTTGGGGCATGCTACACGCTGCATACCAATTATCCGCAATTATTTAGCCGAAGGACATGAAATTCTGTTGGCTGCCGATGGTTATCCCTTACAGTTTCTGAAATCTGAATTTCCGGAACTCAAAACGTTCGAACTTCCCTCCTACGCTATTCGTTATTCCGACGGTAATTCTCAGGTTGCTGCCATGATTCGCAGTTTACCACGCATCGTGCGGGGCATGTACCATGAACACAGCTGGCTTCGCAACTTACTCAAAACCGAACATTTCGATCTTGTTATCTCGGACAACCGCTTTGGACTTTGGACAAAAAAAGCCGAATGCATTTACATGACTCATCAGTTAATGATAAAAATGCCCGAACGGCTGAAAATGTTCGAATCGACGGTATGGTGGCTTCACAGGCAGATCATAAACCGTTATTCCGCTTGTTGGATTCCAGATTTTCAGGAGAACAATGGTTTATCGGGCGATTTGGCTCACAGGTACCGCTTGCCCCGCAATGCGAAATTTATCGGGCCACTTACCCGCTTTTTGCCTTCCGAAAGCTATAAACCGGATACAAGCTATGATGTCGTTGCTCTTGTCTCAGGCGTTGAACCTCAACGAACCTTGTTCGAAAATCAGTTGGTACAGCGCTATGGCAACAACAACGAAAAAATACTTATCGTATGCGGAAAGCCAACGGACAAAAACAGTCGATTGCAAATCGGAAATATCTGCTTCGCCACACACATCAATGATGCCGAATTAGCGTCGTATTTACTCGGAGCAAAAAGAATCACGACACGTTCGGGCTATTCCTCCATTATGGATTTGCACCAGCTAAAATGCCTGCACAAAGCAGAGTTTATCCCAACACCCGGACAAACCGAACAGGAATATCTGGCGGAATATATAACTTCCACTAGAATTAACCTTTAAAATGCTCAAAATTCAAGTTATCACCCCGATAAATCATTTTATATTTTATACTCATATCTAATTATTTTAGTCCAAAACACAGTAATATTTAATCAAAACTTCAGGAGAAATTAATTCAAACCTCCCGAACAATTAACAGTAACATATATACCCTACACACAGTAGCATATATACCCTAATATAGTTAGCATATATATGATACAATTCATAACATATATACCCTACCATTAATTTTTCAGCATGTTATACTTAAACTTACAGCTGGTTTCTGCTAATTTATCAGTAAGTTTTCAATAAACACACAACAATAAAATAACAGAAGATGTATATACTGAAAATAAAAGTAAAAAAAGATTGTAACATTTTTACCGGTAAAGCTTTAGTAACGAAAATGAAATTTCTTACTGCCTGAAAGTGTGCATTTAAGGATATAAGGAAATAAATTTTACGAAAATTTGAATTATTTTTCAAATTATTTTGCACAATCAAAATAAATGTGTTTCTTTGCAACCATTAAGTACTGTATTTCTTTCGCGGATTATTTATATCTCTCCCTTTTTCGGAACTGATAATTTTTTAACCCCGTTTGTTTATGTAGTTCTTGAAAAACACTATTAATCATTTTTTTATTTATTTTTTATGAACATTTACGTAGGTAACTTAAGTTACAAAGTTCGCGAAAACGACCTTCAGGGTGTATTGGAAGAGTATGGTAAAGTAGACTCTTGCAAAATTATTAAAGACCGTGAAACAGGAAAATCTAAAGGTTTTGCATTTGTTGAAATGGCTGACGATGCAGCTGCTAACAAAGCAATTGAAGAATTGAACGGTGCAGAATTTGATGGACGCACAATGGTAGTTAAAGAAGCAAGACCAAAAGCTTAATTCTTTTTACAGACAAAATAAAAACTTCTGTCGACTTAAGGTTGGCAGAAGTTTTTTTTTATTCGCTTAAGTCGGGTTATGCCATAACATTTTATATCTTTGCACGTTATTATTCTCTGAAGAAAAAAACTATTAATGAAAACCAGATTCACTTACCTGATTTTGACGGTTGTATTCGTATCGTGCATAAAAAATGAACCGGCAATAAAATATGTCTATGAGCCAAATCCTCATTATAGCTGGGGCTACGCAGAGTTTTACGGTCCGTTTTACGCCGACTATAAAAACACCAATAATGTACTTTCGCTCTCGCTTTTCACGGATTCGTTGAAGGTTAAAGATGGCAATCTGAGTGGATTGGGACAGTATTTATACATCGAAGACATTTTCGTTCCGTCGAATACGATGGTGCTTCCCGAAGGAACCTATAAAGCGTCGGAATCGGGAGAACCATTTACATTTTACTCGGGCAAGAAATTCGAAGTCGATGATTTAAAAATCGATGTGGGTGCATTTTTATATTATCTGGAAAAGAACAAGAGCTTTACGGCAATGAAACACGTTAGCAGAGGTTCGTTTACAGTAAAAATTACCGACTC
>JAYRXP010000112.1:0-2823 GCA_041917395.1 Paludibacter sp. | reverse complement strand
GCGGCATATTTAATGTTGGAAAGTCAAAAGCTCAGGTTTTTGAAAAAGGCAGTACAGCCAATAAAACAACATTTAAGGATGTGGCCGGACTTGCGGGAGCAAAACAAGAGATTGAAGAGATTGTGGCGTTTCTTAAAAATCCGTCGAAATATACTGAACTGGGAGGTAAAATTCCCAAAGGAGCTTTGTTGGTAGGCCCTCCGGGAACCGGTAAAACGCTTTTGGCTAAAGCTGTAGCAGGTGAGGCTGATGTTCCGTTCTTTTCAATGTCGGGTTCCGATTTTGTGGAAATGTTTGTCGGAGTAGGAGCTTCGCGTGTACGTGACCTGTTCCGTCAGGCAAAGGAAAAATCGCCTTGTATCATTTTTATCGACGAGATTGATGCTGTTGGGCGTGCCCGTGGTAAAAATCCGAATATGGGAAGTAACGACGAGCGTGAAAACACACTGAATCAGTTGCTTACAGAAATGGATGGTTTTGGTTCTAATAGCGGTGTCATTATTTTAGCTGCCACCAATCGTGCAGATATTTTAGATAAAGCGTTGTTGCGTGCCGGTCGTTTCGATCGTCAGATTCACGTTGATTTGCCGGATGTACACGAACGTAAACAAATTTTCAATGTGCATTTACGCCCGATAAAGATTAATGAGACAGTGGATGTAAATTTCCTTGCGAAACAAACTCCCGGATTTTCGGGTGCCGATATTGCCAATGTATGTAACGAAGCTGCTCTTATCGCTGCACGAAAGAACAAGTCGTTTGTTGAAAAGCAGGATTTTCTTGATGCCGTGGACCGTATTGTGGGTGGTTTGGAGAAAAAAACCAAAATTACAACCATTTCGGAAAAGAAATCGATTGCCTATCATGAGGCTGGTCATGCAACAATAAGTTGGATGCTCGAACATGCTAATCCGTTAGTTAAAGTTACAATTGTTCCGCGAGGCGAGGCGCTTGGTGCTGCCTGGTACTTGCCTGAAGAGCGTCAGTTGACTAATCGCGAACATATTTTGGATGAAATGTGCGCTACTCTTGGTGGACGTGCTGCCGAAGAAGTTTTTCTAAATCAGAATTCTACAGGAGCTATAAATGACCTTGAGAGAGTAACAAAGCGGGCTTATGCCATGGTTGCTTATTTTGGTATGAGTGAAAAACTGCCCAATATGAGTTATTACGATTCAACGGGCAATTCTGATTATGGCTTTACAAAACCATATAGCGAAAAAACGGCCGAATTAATTGATGAAGAAGCAAAAGATATCGTAGGAACTCAGTACGAACGTGCAAAACAAATTTTGCGCGATAATGCAAAGGGTCATAATGAATTAGCCGAATTACTTATCGAACGTGAGGTGATTTTTGCCGAAGATCTCGAAAAAATATTTGGAAAACGCCTGTGGATTTCGCGTAATGATGAGTTGATGGCACAGAATGGAGGAAACGACTTTTTGGATGATGTTGAGCCTGAAAAACCGGTAGAGGAAGCGTCGGCTGAGATAAAATCGCCTGAAACAAAAACAGATAATTACGAAAAATAAATTTTTGTAAATAAAGTAATGAATACATCGTTATCGCGTCAGAAAATACTGGAGTCAATTCGTAAAGTTTCGGGTCGGAAACAACCCACTCCGACCGAAATGGAGTTTGATAATAATGCAATATACAAGCCCATACTTCCTGATGCGATTACATGTTTTAAAAATGAACTGGAAGCTATAAGTGGCAGATGTTTTGTTGTGGAAAACGAAACCGAACTCTACGAAATCCTGCGCAAAGAGCTTCAGGAGAAGGGATTGGGCTCAGTATTTTGTAAGGATGCGGCAATTTCGCAGCGCCTGACGCAGTTCAATATCGCAAATACTAACGAACATAACGATTTTGAAACAATGACCTGTGGAATAACAGGTTGTGAGTTTTTAATCTCCCGTACAGGAAGTGTAGTTGTAAGTTCCTCCGGTTTGTCGGGTCGACAAATGAATGTTTTTCCTCCAGTACATGTAATCATTGCCAACAGTACGCAGTTACTGAATTACCCCGAAGATACTCTTGTAGCAATTCGCAACAAATACAAAGGACAACTCCCTTCTGCTATAACCACGATAACCGGACCCAGCCGAACTGCTGATATTGAGAAAACATTGGTTTTGGGTGCTCACGGTCCGAAAGAATTGATTGTGTTTGTGCTGAAAAATTAAGAACTTTTCTTATCTTTGTGGCAATAAAACACACCTTGAATACAATATGAACAACTTTTTGATGCGTACGCTAAGCGGTTTTGTTTTTGTAGTAGTGGTAATAGGCTCTATTCTGTTGCATTCTTACAGTTTTTTGGCAGTATTTTTGATAATTTCGGCACTGGCAGTGCGCGAATTTCACAAACTTACCAACTCTCAGAGCGATGTAAACGTAAATAGTCTTTACGGAATGATAGGAGCAGTTGTACTTTTTACTACATCATTTCTGCATGCCTCCAACGTCGTAAGGTATCCTGTTTTTTCATTTTATGGATTATTTGTTGTTATCGTACTTGTTTCCGAACTATATTCCCGGAAGTCAAACCCGATTCACAACTGGGCCTATTTTGTTCTTGGTCAGGTTTTTATCGCTCTGCCCTTCTCTCTTCTCAATTTTATAGCTTTTATAGATGCATCGGTATATAAACCCTTAATTTTGATTGCTGTTTTTGTTACCATTTGGGTCAATGATACCGGAGCTTACCTTTTTGGTATTACTTTCGGAAAGCATCGTTTGTTTGAGCGTATTTCACCTAAAAAGTCCTGGGAAGGTTTTTTCGGGGGTGCTTTGGCTGCACTGGTTTCCGGCTAT
>JAYRXP010000111.1:0-2931 GCA_041917395.1 Paludibacter sp. | reverse complement strand
TTTCGGTACACCAACTGTCAATGTCAATTGCAAGCAGGTCGGTTGCTCCACGCATGGCAGCCAGGATAGCCAAAACGGATGTTCCACAACCCATATCGAGCACTTTTTTACCTTCGAGCTGCATGTTCAAAAGTTCACCAATAACCAGACTCGTAGTTTCGTGATGTCCGGTGCCAAACGACATTTTGGGGTCAATCACAATATCGTAGGTTGCTTTCGGTACATTTTTGTGAAACGAACTGTGGATAACACACTCGTTTTCGATGATAATAGGTTCGAAATAATGTTTTTCCCATTCTTCGTTCCAGTTTTTCGATTCGATAGTTGTTGCGTTGTAATCGATAGTTGCTTCAATTACAAAGTCGGAGAGGAGCGATTTTAATTTATTTTCATCAAAAAGATTATCTGCGATAAATGCCTGTAAGCCATCGGTTAGTGGAACAAAAGTATCGAAACCCAACTCGCCAAGTTCGGCAGCCAGAATGTCGGCAATATATTCTTCGAAAGGTTTTATGCTGAAGTCAACCTGAATAAAGTTCATAATTATTTCTTTTGAGTTTTGTAATGTGGAAATCGAAAATCTTAATTTTTACACAAATGTAATATTATAATTTGAAATATGACCAAATATTTCGACCATAACCTGAATGTCACATTCGCTCACTATTTTTTGTGATAGTTACTATGTTGATAAACAGCATTTAGTCGGACTATTTCTTTTGTGTGCACATTATTTTTTTTTCTTAAATTATCTTAATAGCGGAACAAAGTAAACGGATTTGTATATAATTTTGCACCGTTGTTTATGCAACTGTTATTTATCGCAACTGTTATGACACAATTACACGACGACGAATTATTTGATATTCTGGTAGGGAAAGTCTCTACGGCTATCAATCGTACGTTTCTACGTTCGTTCGTAGCCGAAGGTGTAGATATTAGTACGGAGCAGTGGTCGGTTATGGCTTGCCTCTGGAAAGAAGACAAAGTAACGCAGCAAAAGCTTTGTCAGCTTACAGCCAAAGATAAACCAAGCATGACCCGCCTGATTGATAAACTTGAAAAAGGCCGGCTGGTGACGCGTGTGGCCGACCCTAACGATCGCCGTATAAATCTTATTCATCTCACCACTGCCGGTGTGGCGTTGCAGGCCAAAGCTACCGAAATTGTTATGCGGGTGGCACAACGGACGCTGAGTAATATCTCGGAAGACGAGCTGAATACGGTACGTGTAGTGCTGAAAAAAATCATGACTAATTTGAAATAATTTTTTTTATTATTATAGTTGCATAAACAACCATTGTTTATTTAATAGAATTTTACAGGTATGAAAAAAATGGTATTCGTGTTACTGACAATCGTCAGTATAGTACAAATGCAGGCACAAAAGATTCTAAATCTTGAGGATTGCCGGCAAAAAGCGTTGGAACACAACAAAACGCTGCAAATGTCGAAGGAGAGCGTAAATGCAGCCCGCGAACTCAAAAAAGCGGCTTTTACGCAGTTTTTGCCTAACTTCTCGGCAAATGCAACGTATGCGTGGAACGAAAAAAATCTGTCCTTGCTGGCCGAAGATGCTATGTTGCCCGTGGGGACTAAAATGGCCGACGGCTCGTTCGGTTTTACAGCCGATCAGATTTCGAACAAATGGACCTTGGTAAATGGGCAACCTGTGCCGCTCGATGCCAACAATACGCCATTCAATCCAAAAACAAATCCGGAAAAAATTCAGTGGAAAGGTTACGCCCTGTTGCCCAAAGAGGCTATGGAGTTCGACATTCACAATGTGTTTGCCGGAACAATTGGTTTTGTTCAGCCGGTGTTTATGGGTGGGAAAATTCTGGAACTATACCGCATTGCAAAATACGGCGAGAATCTGGCTGCAGCTCAGCACGAAAACAAAACTACCGAGCTTTTACTCGAAGTGGATGAGGCTTACTGGCGTGTCGTATCGCTCGAAAATAAGGTGAAACTGGCGCGTGAATATCGCAATCTGATAGCAAAACTCGACTCAAACGTGCGGATAATGATTGAGGAAGGTGTGGCAACAAAAGCAGAAGCGTTGAAAGTGCGGGTTAAACTCAACGAGGCTGAAATGACGGTTACGAAAGCCGAAGATGGACTGAATTTATCGAAAATGGCATTGAATCAGTTGTGTGGTTTTCCGCTCGACGAGCAGTATGCACTCAGCGATGCCACGCTGAAATCCGAAGAGAATGTACAACTTATTCCGGTGGATGAAGCCATTAGCAATCGCCCCGAAATAAAAGCATTAACACAGGTTGAGAATATAGCCAAATCCAACGAACGCATTATGCTGTCGCGCTTTATGCCCAATATTGGTCTAACGGGAAACTACATAGTGTCGAATCCGAATGTATATAACGGTTACAAAAACGAATTTGGTGGTATGTTCAATGTCGGCATTGTGGCTAATGTGCCTTTGTTCCATTTTGGCGATAAGTTTCATACGCTCAATGCAGCCAAATCGCAACGAAAAATTGCCGGTATGCAACTGGACGAAGTGAAGGAAAAAATGCAGTTGCAAATAAAGCAAAACAGCTATAAAGTAGCCGAAAGCATGAAGAAAAAATCGGCTACTGAAAAAAATATCGAACAGGCCGAAGAAAATTTGCGCTATGCCACGGAAGGTTTCGACGCCGGAGTAATAACTTCGACCGATTTGCTGGGAGCGCAAACTGCCTGGCTTAGTGCCAAATCCGAAAATATTGATGCCTGCATCGATTTAAAACTCTGCAATTTATATCTTGCAAAATCATTAGGAACACTTAAGTAATTAATAATTAATAAATGACAATTTAGAAGAATATGAAAGCAAAAAATAAAGATTTAAGAACGGGCTTGTTTGCTCTGATAGCTGTAACGGTAATCATTTTTATTATAGGGTTAATTTTGAATAAACCTGAACCT
>JAYRXP010000110.1:0-2878 GCA_041917395.1 Paludibacter sp. | reverse complement strand
GCTCGAAGTTGCCAAAGCGGGTGCTGATTATCTCGATGTAGCTATGGAGCCACTTTCGTGGGGTATGGTTCATCCCGATGTTATTTCGGTACAGGCTATGCTGAAAGATGCCGGATTTATTGTTCCGGAAATAAATATGGCTGCTTATATGGAAGCACGTCGCCTCACGCAGAGCTTTATTGACGACTTCCTTGGTTATTTCATCGACGAACGAAATAAATTAATGACATCGCTTTTGGTGGGTTGTGGCTTGCCGGGAGGTATGATGGGTTCTTTGATGGCCGACCTGAAAGGTGTTCACACCAATATAAACAGTTATCTGAAAGATAAAGGACGGAAAGAACTTACTACCGACGATCTTCTGGTAATGTTATTCGACGAAGTAAAATATATCTGGCCAAAACTTGGTTATCCTCCGTTGGTAACTCCATTCAGTCAGTATGTTAAAAACATTGCGTTGATGAACGTTATGTTTTTAGTGAAGGATCAGCCACGCTGGACGATGATTGATAAAAGTTCGTGGGATATGATTCTGGGTAAAGCCGGAAGACTCCCTGGCAAACTTGATCAGGAAATTATTGAATTGGCTCAGAAAAACAATTTTGAGTTTTACGAAGGAGATCCTCAGGAGAATTATCCGAATGAACTGAACCGCTTTATTGCCGAAATGGAAGAAAAAGGATGGGACCGCGGACAGGACGACGAAGAACTTTTCGAATTTGCCATGCACGAAAAGCAATACCGTGATTACAAATCGGGTGAAGCCAAAAAACGCTTTGAGATTGAACTCGAAACAGCTATTAAAGAGAAATTTTCGAAACAAAATATCGAAATCCCGAATATACGCTTACTCAAATATCCGAATGCTGAACCTGTTGTATCGCCGGCAAGCGGACGGGTTATCTGGGAACTTGATTTTAACGAAGGCTCGAAAGAACCTGTTTATGGCAAATTATTCCGCGAATCGGAACCAATCTGTAACGTGCAAACACGCTACGGAATAGAACAAATCGGAAGTTTCTGTACCGGCCGCATCGTGGGAATAGAAAAAAAACAGGGCGAAATGGTAAATAAAGGAGATATTATTGCCTTCATAGAGCAAAAATAGAATCCGGATCAATTAAAGATTTAATTAAAGGCGGTATGAATTTAAAATTTCATACCGCTTTTTTGTTGTACCTTTGCAATATAATTTGCACAAGCAAAAAACAAATTATGACTGAAAACAAAGTTATCAAAACCGAGTTACTTTCGCCTGCAAAAAATCTGGAATGCGGACTGGCCGCTATTAATCATGGTGCCGACGCCGTTTATATCGGCGCATCACAATTCGGAGCAAGGGCTGCTGCCGGAAATTCCATTCAGGACATTGAAGCACTGGCAACGTATGCACACAAATTCAATGCAAAAGTATTTGTGGCTCTCAATACCGTGTTAACCGACAATCAACTCAACGAAGCAGAAAAGCTGATTCACAATATTTACAATGCCGGAGCAGATGCACTTATTGTGCAGGATATGGGAATTCTGAAAATGAATCTCCCTCCTATCGTTCTACATGCCAGCACGCAGACTGACAACCGCACACCCGAAAAAGTCAAATTTTTGCAACAAGCAGGTTTTTCGAGAGTTGTGTTGGCCCGCGAACTTTCGTTGAAGCAAATTTCTGAAATAAAATCGCAAACAGATGCAGAACTCGAGGCATTTGTTCACGGAGCATTATGCGTGAGTTACAGCGGCCAGTGCTATATGAGTCAGGCCATGTGCGGACGGAGCGCAAATCGCGGTCAGTGTGCCCAGTATTGCCGGTTACCTTATCAGCTTCAGGATGCAGATGGGAATATTCTGATAAAAAACAAGCATTTGCTTTCGCTCAAGGATTTGGATTTATCCGATTACCTCGAAGAAATGATGAAAGCCGGCGTTATGTCATTCAAAATTGAAGGGCGACTGAAAGATGTGGATTATGTAAAAAATATCACTTCGTATTACCGGAAAAAACTGGATAAAATCCTTCAAGAAAGTAATACTTTCAAAAAATCATCGTCGGGTAAAACAACGTTTTATTTTGAACCAAATCCTGAAAAAAGTTTCCGCCGCAGTTCCACCGATTATTTTCTGAACGGACGTCAAAAAAATATTTATCAGCCTGAAACTCCAAAATCGCTGGGCGAACCAATTGGCAAGGTAACCTATATAGGTCGCAACTTCTTCGAAATGAAAAACGGACAACAACTTGCCAACGGCGATGGTTTGTGCTTTATCAATAAGCAAGGTGACTTGACCGGATTCAGGGTAAACAGGGTTGAAAATTCACAAATTTATCCGGCGGAAATGCCACGTATGGAAATTGGTGCTTTTCTGTACAGGAATCAGGATCAGGCTTTTGAGAAACTCATAAAAGGCAAGACAGCAGAACGTAAAGTATTCGTCGATATGACTCTTGAAGAAAAATCAGATGGATTCAGCCTTGAGATAACCGATGAAACAGGAATTTTAATCCGACATGATATAAAAACCGATAAGCAGTTGGCCCAGAAACCTGAAACAGTAAACGAAACTATCAAAAATCAGCTTTCGAAACTTGGAAACACCATTTATGAAGCGCGAAATATTAGTGTTCAGTTTCAATCACCCTGGTTTATTCCGGCCTCTCAACTAAGCGAATGGCGGCGTTCAGCCATTGAGCAACTCGACACGACACGCGCTCAATCGTACAAACGTGAACTTCCGGCAAAAGCTACCTTAATCAATGTTCCGGAACAAAAGCTTACCTATCTGGGAAATGTAACAAACAAACTGGCTGAATCATTTTACCGGGAACATGGTGTTACTGAAATTCAGCCCGGCTTTGAAGTGAAAGCTCAGGAAGGCGTTC
>JAYRXP010000109.1:0-11290 GCA_041917395.1 Paludibacter sp. | reverse complement strand
TTCAGTAAAATTGACTGCTTACGAAGGAAAATCGTGGACAAAACCAGTTGTAAAAGCTAAAAATAAGATACCAAATGCTCCTGTTATTTTCGAAAATGTATTTGATTTTTGGGAAGCCCGGGATTATTCGTACAAACAGAAAAACTGGCAAAAAGTAAGTCTGCTTGCCGAAGGTATCACCGGTGGAAAAGTGGTGTGCAGTGAGAAAAAAATGCCTTCACGTCGTTCCAATAAACTGCGATTGTATGTGGATGAACAGGGAAAAAAACTTGTGGCTGATGGTTCTGATTTTATAGTTGTGGTGGCTGAGGTTACCGATGATAATGGCAACGTACACCGTTTGGCAAAAGAAAATATTGTTTTTAGTGTCGAAGGCGAAGGTGAAATTATTGGCGACCGTACAATTGGTGCTAATCCGCGTGCTGTAGAGTGGGGAAGTGCTCCGGTACTTATCCGTTCAACGACCAAAGCCGGTAAAATAAAAGTGAAAGCACATGTTTTATTTGAGGGAACGCATGCTCCTGCTGCTGCCGAAACGGAATTTGAAAGCGTTCCGGCAGAATTGCCTTTCAATTTTCTGGAACAAAAGAGAATTGATAAGGCAGCGGCGGTATCTGTTCTGAAACCGGATAAACTGCAACTGAGCGACGAACAAAAGAAAAAATTATTAGACGAAGTGGAACAACAACAAACAATTTTTGGCGAAAAACCAAAAACAAAATAAGTTTTGTACATTTGTCATTTAATTCTGATTTTAATGAAAAAAATCACTTTCATAACGTTCATTATTCTGCTTACAATACAATCGGTTTTTGCTGCTAAAAACATGATTGTGAATAATTTTTCCATCGAAAACGGCTTGCCGCACAACACTGTATTTTGTGCCCTGAAAGACACAGATGGTTTTATGTGGTTTGGAACCTGGTACGGACTCACAAGCTTCGATGGCGTGAAATTCAAGAGTTACAACAGTCGCGACGATTACTACACAGACATACCTCCGCACAAGTTGCAAACCATTGTTGAGGCTAACACCACGTACCTTTGGGTAAAAACCATCGACCACAAACTTTACATTTTTGACAAAAAAACGGAACTCTATTACGATGTTTTTAATGTTATAAAAAAGAAATATTCGGTTAGTCCGAAAATTATTAAAATTCAAAAAACTGAAAGTGGTGACCTGCTTCTACTTACCAAAAACAGAGATTTGCTTCAGGCTGTATCCCGAAATGATGGTAGTATTGATGTTTCGTTGCTCTACAACTCGCAAAGTAAGCGCGAACATAAGCTGACGAGTAATTTATTGACCGAAGATGAAGGCTTTCTGAACTGGATTGGGCTTGATTTTAAAATAATTTCCTGTAAAAAAGGAGATTCGATGAAGTCGAAACCAACTGATTTTGTACTGCGAAAAATAGGAATTCAGTCGGGGCAGGAATTTACCTGTGCTTATAAGGCAGGTGAAAATCTGTGGATTGGAGATAACAGAGGTGTGATTTTTAAGATCAACTACAACAACGGAAATGTATTAAGAATCAATACTTTTCAGGGTTATGGAGCGATACAGAATATTGTCAGTCTGAGTGGAAAAAATCTGTTTATTTCGATAGCCGGCAAAGGAATTTTTGAATACGACGAACGTTCCGAAAATGCGGTGAAAGCTGTCGTGATTTCGGGTTTGGAAAGAGTGACAAATTCGTATGTGGATAGTTATGATAAAGTGTGGTTCGAAATTAATTCAGCCACAATTTTGTACTACGATCCGTTCAATCGCTTCAGCAAGCGTTTTGCATTGCCCGAAGGAAATGTGAATAAAACGCTGAAATGGCAGGATGGAAAAGAGCAGGGTATGTTTTTTCTTACTACCTCAGGCGATTTAATCTGGTTCGACCGGAAACAACTTGCGGTTACAATGCTCAACAGTCAGCCCGACTTGACGCAAAACGGAGACAAAAAAGTATTTTTCGACCTTATGCTCGATAAAGACAATATCCTTTGGTTATCTTCGACCACCAACGGGATTTTCAGGGTCAGTTTTCCGAAGCCTCAATTTAGTCTTTTCCGCATTCCGAATACTGCTGATAATGCATTGACGGGTGTTGCCGTAAAAACCATTTATCAAACCCGAAAAGGAGATCTGTGGGTCGCTACGCGCCAGTCCGAAGTGTACAGGCTGGACCGAACAGGAACTGTAAAGCAGGTATTTTCTGCGCGAAACTATGCTATAGGCAATGTTTACCACATTATGGAAGATCATCAGGGCAATATGTGGTTTTCGACAAAGGGAAACGGGCTTGTACTTGCAGCCGCGAATCCGGCTTCGCCGCTCGGATTTACATTTACACGTTTCGTGGCCGATGAGCAAAATCCGAATTCGATTAGCGGAAATGACGTGTATTATACCTGCGAAGATAGTCAGCACCGCATTTGGGTCGCTCTTTTTGGAGGCGGTTTAAATCTTGCAATGGCGAAAAACGGAACAGTTGTTTTCAAAAACAAATTCAATAGTTTTGAGAATTATCCAAAGTACGGATTGTACATGGAGGTACGCAATATAGCCGAAGATAAAGATGGACGAATTTGGGTTGGAACAAGTGATGGTTTAATGTCCTTCGACAGTAATTTTAAAAATCCTGATAAAATTGATTTTGAAATTTACCGGAATGAAATGGCGGGTTCAAACGTTTCCGACAATGATATTTACGTGCTTTACAAGGATGCTGATTCGCAGTTGTGGATTAGTGTGTTTGGTGGCGGACTTAACAAACTTCTGAGTTACGATAAAGAAACAAAACGACCTCATTTTAAGTCATACAGCATTTCCGAAGGGCTTAAAAGTGATGTTATTTTGTCCATAGTGGAGGATAACGATAATGCGCTCTGGCTTGCTACCGAAAACGGAATCTCACGTTTTGATAAAGAAAAGGAAATGTTTCGGAATTTTGACCGTTACGATGGATTTTTGAATATTCAGATGGAAGAGGAAAGTGCCATTAAACTCAGTTCGGGCGAACTCTGGTTTGGAACACGCAAAGGAATTTTATCGTTTAACCCTCAAAAAATTGAAACGTACAACTACGATTACAAAACATTTATTGTTAATTTTCTGGTTTCGAACCGCGATTTGAAAAGCTTTAAAGAAGATCCGATACTGAAGGAATCCATCAGATATGCCAAGTCTGTAACACTCAAATACAATCAGTCAACTTTTGCTATTGAATTTGCCGCGCTCAATTATTACAATCAGAATCATGTTGCATACAAATATATTCTGGAGGGTTTCGAAGATGAATGGCATTATAACGGAAAAAACCGTATTGCTTCTTATCCAAACGTGCCACACGGAAAATACCGCTTTCGTGTGCAGGCAATTGATGAGGCGAACGCATCGCTTACATCCGAAAGAGTTCTTGATATTGAGGTACTTCCACCCTGGTGGCTAACGTGGTGGGCCAAAGTATTTTATGTTTTACTCGCTTTGTTTGTTATTTATTTGAGCATCAGGGCTATTTTGTTTTACATGCGTGTGCGTAACGAAATGTACGTGGAGCAACGCGTTTCGGAGATGAAAATTAAATTTTTCACCAATATTTCGCACGAACTGCGCACACCGCTAACGCTGATAATGGGTCCGATACAGGAACTGCGACAAAAACAAAACCTGACCGAAAAAGGAGAGCAATACGTGTCGATGATCGAAAAAAATGCCAATCAAATGCTGCAACTGGTAAATCAGATACTTGATTTCCGGAAAATTCAGAACGGTAAAATGGTTCTTCATGTTTCGCAACTAAGCCTGAATGCCCTGATTGATTCTTTCCACAAAGAATTCAGCGTACTCTCCGAAGAAAATGAAATAAGTTTTACCTTTCATCTTGCCGACGAAGAAATACGCCTGTGGGCAGATAAGGAAAAACTGGAAATTGTGATTCGTAATCTGCTTTCGAATGCATTTAAATTTACACAAGCCGGAGGAAGTATTTTTGTGACGACGGGTATTACCGACGATCGGGAAAAGTGTTTCATCCGTGTTGAAGATACCGGAGTAGGTATTCCACAAAATAAAAAGTCCGAAATTTTTGAACGCTTTTTCCAGGGAGAGAATTATAAAAATCCGCAATATCCCGGAACCGGAATTGGGCTGGCACTTTCGAAGGAGATTGTGAATCTGCATCACGGAACGATAGAGGCAGAAAGTAAACCCGAACAGGGATCGGTTTTCACGGTAGAACTTTTGCTCAACAAAGATCATTTTAATCCGGCAGAGGTAAATTTCTATGTGAGCGACACTGTTTCCGAAGCGATTGATACAACCAGCGAAATTTCGGAGGATGATGCTGAGGTGGAAGAATCTGTAAGCGCAAATTCACTACCTGTTTTGTTGGTGGTGGAAGACAACAAAGATTTGTGCAACCTGCTACGCTTGCAACTCGAAGACCGCTATAAAGTATACACTGCCGCAAACGGCGTGGAAGGACTGAAGAAAGTAAACCTTTATCACCCCGACATTGTGGTTACCGACCAAATGATGCCCGAAATGACCGGCACTGAAATGATGATTGAGATGCGCAACGATTTCAAAATTAGCCATATACCGGTAATAATATTGACGGCCAAAACTGATGATGAATCGAAACTGAAAGCCATAAGTATGGGTGCAAATGCCTATATTACAAAACCTTTCAACAAGGAATATCTCGTTGCATGTATCGACCAACTGTTGAGCGACCGGAAGGTTTTCCGCGATAAAGTATGGAAACAGGAAAAAGCCGAAGAACCGGCCAAAAACGATACATACGAAAATTATTTGCAACAAAAAGACCTTGAATTTCTCCAGAAAATTCATCATGTAATCGAAGAGAATATCGACAACAGCGATTTTAATATTGATTCTATTGCCGACAATATCGGGATAAGCCGTTCGGCATTTTTCAAAAAGCTAAAAAGTCTCACAGGATTGGCTCCTGTGGATACAATCAAGGAATTCCGGCTTACAAAATCGCTTGAATACCTGCAGAATACCGATCTTACAGTTTCGGAAGTGGCGTATGCTGTTGGGTTTAAAGAATCGGGATATTATGGCAAATGCTTCCGCAAAAAATACGGACAAACGCCCACCGAATACATGAGTAAATACCGCAAAAAATGAACTTAAAAAAAATTATCACGCTGACTCTACTATGTGTTGTTTCTTTTCAACTGTCAGTAGTTCAGTCTTTTCCACTTCAGGTGAAAGATGGGAAATTACTTTACACAAAAGACAATCGAGGAAACCGTATTCCTGATTTTTCATTTTGTGGTTATCGTAGTTCTGAGCAACTTATTCCCGCTCTTCCGAATGTTATTTTTGTGCCAAAACAAGACGGCGATGCTTCGGATATTATTCAGTGCGCTATCAATTATGTTGCCACACTTAAGCCTGATGCTTCAGGATTCAGAGGTGCAGTGTTGCTTGATAAAGGAGTATTTCACCTCTACAAAAGCATTTGGATAAGAACGGCTGGCATCGTATTGCGAGGTAGCGATAAGAACGAAACAAAACTGATAAAACATGGATACGACCGTGGCGCACTGATTTACATAGAGGGTGTCAATAATCAGATTTTAAAAGATTCTTTTCAACTTACAGCGGATTACGTTCCGGTGAATCAGCAGGAAATTGAAGTCGCGAACGTTTCGGGTTTGAAAGCCGGCGACAGGCTGAAAATTATTCGTCCTTCAACCAAAGAATGGATCGCTTCGATAGGTTGTGATATTTTTGGAGGTGGCGAAAGCGCTTTAGGCTGGAAACCGGGTGATAGCAATATCAGTTGGGACAGGACAATTACTGAGGTAGACGGAAAAAGGATAAAGTTTGATGCGCCTCTAACTACTGCAATTGACTCCCGTTTTGGCAGTGCAAAAATTTACCGTTACGAATGGAACGAACGAATTTCGGAGTCGGCAGTTGAGAATATGACACTCGAATCGGACTACAACCGTCAATATCCGAAGGATGAAGACCATTGCTGGACAGGGATTTCCATCGAAAATGCAGAGAATTGCTGGGTTCGTCAGGTTAATTTCAGATATTTTGCTGGTAATGCGGTTTTTCTTCAACCTACAGCATCCAAAATTACGGTTGAAGATTGCATTTCGCGTGAGCCGGTTTCTGAAATTGGCGGTTTCCGACGCATGACTTTTTTCAATATGGGGCAACTCAATCTTTTTCAGCGTTGTTATTCCGAAAATGGAATTCACGATTTTTCTGTTGGCTTTACGGCTCCGGGCCCCAATGCCTTTGTTCAGTGCGATACATACGAATCGCTTGGTTTTAGTGGCTCGACGGATGCATGGGCCTGCGGATTGTTGTTTGATGTGGTAAATATTGATGGGCATAATCTTTCGTTCAAAAATCTGGGACAAAGTAAAAACGGAGCTGGCTGGAACACGGCTAATAGTATGTTTTGGCAATGTACGGCGGCTGAAATTGAATGTTACTCACCTGCTGAGGATGCAAAAAATTATGCGTACGGTTGTTGGTCGCAGTATTCCGGAAACGGCGAGTGGGCTGAGTCTGACAATCACGTTCAACCACGCAGTTTGTTTTATGCCCAGTTGCAGGGACGTTTGAATAAAGACGTTTCGGCGCAGGCAGCTATTTTGCCACGCAATACCAACGCTTCGAGCAGTCCGACAGTGGAAGCCGCACAGCAGATGGTAATAGAAGCAAAACAACCGCGTCTGACGCTCGAGCAGTGGATAAATCAACAGCCTTTTAATGCTTCTGTTCAAAATGAAGGTTTGTTTTCGGTCAATAATCTGAAAAATAAGCCTCTGAAAGTAAGGGCATATATTCCGCATTTCGGGATTGAAAACGGACGTTTGGTTTGCGATAGCGCTTTAATTACAGGTGCAAAACTTGACGTGCAGTGGTGGAGTGGCAAAACAAAATTTAATCACTTGCCCAAAATGAAACCACACGTAACCCGTTTCGTTCCCGGACGTGAAGGGTTGGGGTTGACAGACAGGATTGATTCTGTAATAACTACGATGAAAAAGAATGGTATTGCAGTTTTGGATCATAACTATGGATTGTGGGCCGACCGTCGTCGCGACGATCATTTACGCGTGCGTCGCCGCGATGGAGATGTGTGGGCTCCTTTTTACGAACAGCCTTTTGCCCGTAGCGGACAAGGAACTGCCTGGGATGGACTTTCGAAATATGATCTTAACCGGCCAAACGAATGGTACTGGATGCGTTTAAAGGAATTTGCATCTAAAGCCGAACGAAGCGGAATGTTGCTTTACCACGAAAACTTTTTTCAGCATAATATTATTGAAGCCGGAGCACATTGGGTCGATTGTCCGTGGCGCACGGCTAATAATATCAACGAAACAGGTTTTCCTGAGCCCGTCAATTTTGCCGGCGACAAGCGGGTTTTTATGGCCGATATTTTTTACGATTTATCCAACGAAAATCGCAAAAATGCCTATCGGAATTACATTCGTCAGAGTTTGAACACTTTTGCAACTAATAAAAATGTGGTTCAGTTGCTGAGTTTTGAATACACAGGCCCCTTGCATTTTATGCAATTCTGGCTCGATATAATCGACGAATGGCAACGCGAAACCGGAAATAATGCTCTGGTAGCGTTGAGTTGTACCAAAGATGTGCAGGATGCTATACTCGCCGATGCTAAACGTGCGGCTGTGGTGGATATAATTGACATTCGCTATTGGCATTATAATACCGAAGGGCTGTATGCTCCACAGGGAGGACTGAATTTAGCACCTCGCCAACATGTCCGTTTGCAAAAAGCAGGCAAGGTTACTTTTGCCGAGGCTTACAAAGCAGTGAGTGAATATCGGACAAAGTACCCGGATAAGGCAGTTACCTATTTTTCCCAAAATTATCCGGAAATGGCATTGGCTGTCTTGATGGCCGGAGGGTCTGTTCCTGTTTTTGGGTTTGTAAATCAGGAGTTTGCAAAATCGGTTGTGCAAATGGGAATAGCGTTGGTAAAATCTGATACATACAAAGTGCTGGAAAAACAGGGGTTGGGAGCAGTTGTTTATACAATGCAACCGGGTATTACAATTCCTTTAAATGCCGCTCCGGGAAGATACGTGTTGAGATTTATTTCTCCCGAAACAGGAGTCGTCGAAATTCTGAAAAAGCCGTTTAAAATTTCTAAAAGTTTTGATTTAAAGACTATTAAAGAAAAGAGTGGAGTTTACTGGCTTCAGAAAATATAGCTCCTACGTACTAAATTATTTAAGAAAAGCCGAAACAGAAATTCCTGTTTCGGCTTTTTTTTGTTTTTTAAAAGCTCCTTTTTTGCTGAAAACATGTTATAAAGCATGTTATCAGATTTTACCAATATCAAATCAGATTTTTCCACCACTTAAAATCGGGACACCGTATTTTTGCTGTGTAAAATTTTTGTAACCAAAATTTAAATACAGTACCGCGATGGAAAACAATTACACAAAAACCACTGCAAGCGAAAATACAGACACTCAGACCAGTCAGCTTTTGGCTGAATTTGCAAACGGTAACGTAGCTGCATTTTCGAAATTATACAACGCCCATGTAAATATGCTGTACAATTATGGTTGCAGGCTTACAACAGACATGGAATTGTTGAAAGATTGTATTCAGGATGTGTTTATTAAAATTTATAAAAAGCAATCGGAGTTGGAGTCGGTACTCAATTTTAAATCGTACCTGTTTATTTCGCTTAAAAATAAATTGTGCGATGAAAGTCGCAAGCGGGTACATTTGTCCTGTGTTGCTGTTGAAGAACTGGATGTACATTCGCAGGATAATATAGAAAAGGATTATATTGATGCCGAACAGGTGAAACAAACCAATTCCTTTGTTGCCCGAATGCTCGATAAATTATCGCCACGTCAGCGCACTGCTATCGAAATGTACTACATCGAAGAGCAAAAATACGAAGACATTTGTTTGGCAATGGACATGAACTATCAATCTGTTCGTAACCTTATTCATCGCGGAATGCTAAAATTACGTGCCTGCGCAATGTGATTTTTTAATTTTATTGTTGTTTTGTGAGTACATTGCTGCTTATAATGCGTTTTATTATAAAGCAAAATGTAATCACGTGAACGCAAACACCGACAAACAGTTATACGATATTCTGATTGATGACGATTTTATAAATTATGTTTTGAATCCGACTCAACAGCTTATTAGTAAGTGGGAAAATTATTTTGAACGATATCCCGAAAAACTCGCGATTGCCAATCAGGCAAAAAAGATTCTCACAGGGGAGGAGCAGTGTCACCATCTTACGGAGTTTGAGGTGAAAGAAATGGAGTTCGGGATTTTTGAAAGATGCAGATTGCAAAACTGTAACTGAGATAAAAAAAACGTCAGATTATGTCTGACGTTTTTTTTTATGAACAAAGATTTATTTAATCTCAATTTTTGTTTTGCTTTTTATGTCGGTTGCCGAGGCGGCATTTGAAATAACAAACGTGCCCGGTTCAAGTGTCCACTGCTGGTTTTTGTCGTTGTAAAATGCCAAATCCTGTGCCTTAATTTCGATATCTACTGTTTTGGTTTCGCCCGGTTTGAGGCTGACCTTGCAGAATGCTTTCAACTCTTTTACCGGACGCATAACCGACGACTTGACTTGCGAAACATAAATCTGAGTCGTCTCGTCGCCTTCCGTTTTTCCTGTATTGGTAACTGTGAACGAAACTTTTATTACATCCGACTGACCGTAAGTTGCTTTGTCCGTTTTTATCTTTCCATATGCAAAAGTTGTATAACTCAGTCCGTATCCGAATGCAAACTGAGGCTCAATTTTCTTTGTGTCGAACCAGCGGTAACCCACCAGAATATCTTCGAGGTATTCCTGTTTTTTTCCGTCGCCGGGATACGAAATTGTACCAAACGAATGTGCTGCATTCTCGCTGAGTTTTTTAGGAAATGAGAATGGCAATTTACCCGATGGATTTACTTCGCCGGATAGAATATTTGCCAATGCATTACCGGCTTCGGAGCCCAGATACCAACCCTGAACCAATGCAGGAACCTGCGACAACCAGGGCGTTTCCACTGCATTTCCGCTTAGCATAACAACCACAATATTCTTATTTACGGCCTGTATCGCACTAATTACTTTGTCTTGTCCGAAAGGCAAAGACATTGTTTTGCGGTCGCCACCTTCACAATCCTGAAAATGATTCTTGTTTAATCCACCTACAAAGAATACGATTTCGGCATTTTTTGCTGTTTCTACTGCAGCATTGAGAAGTGAATCGACATTCAGTTTTGAAGGAATTTCTTTTCCGTATGACGAAGGTCCTGATGCATAACCTATTGAATAAACAATGCTTTCAGCGCCATATTTTTTCTTTAATCCGGCTAAAGGTGAAACTTCGTAGGCCACTTTAAGCGACGAAGATCCTCCTCCGATAACCAGACTTTTGGTGGCATTTTCGCCAATGACAGCTATTTTTTTGTATTTTCCAACGGGTACAGGCAGTGTTTGTTTTTCGTTTTTCAGTAATACTATTCCCTGCTCGGCTATTTTGCGGGCAGCTTCGGAATGTTCGGGACTTACAAATTTACCAAACGGACGGTCAGCGCTCATGGTAGTGCGGAAAATTAATCGCAAAATGCGGCTAACTTTATCGTCGAGCGTTTTCACATCGTATTTCCCCGACTTTAAGCCTCTTAGATAAGGATTTGCTAAAAAATACTCAGAGTATGGCGATGTGCCGTCGGTGGTGAGTCCGTTTGTGGAAGTTCCCATTTCCAGATCAAGTCCGTTGTAGACAGATTGGTCGGTATTATGCACGCCACCCCAGTCGCTAATGACTACGCCATCAAAATTCCAATCCTGTTTCAGAATTTTATTTAACAACAAATCATTGTGGCAGCAATGTTGTCCGCGAAACTGGTTGTAGGCTCCCATAATTGACCAAACTCCGGCTTCCTGAACAGCGGCCTTAAAAGCGGGAAGATAAATTTCGTGCAAGGCACGGTCGCTCACCCGAACGTCGATGGTCATGCGTTTTTCTTCCTGATTATTAAGAGCATAGTGTTTTACACAGGCAGCTACACCATTTTGCTGAACGCCTTTAATATATGGAACCACCATACGCGATGCCAAATATGGGTCTTCACCCATGTATTCGAAATTCCGACCGTTAAGTGGCGTGCGATAGATATTTACACCCGGGCCAAGCAGAACGCCTTTGTTGCGGTAGCGGGCTTCTTCGCCAATGGTTTTGCCATACAACAGCGAAATTTCGGGATTAAACGATG
>JAYRXP010000108.1:0-10404 GCA_041917395.1 Paludibacter sp. | reverse complement strand
TTATTTCCAAAGCATTATCATGTACTGTATTTTGCCTGATACTCAATATAAATCCCGTTTTACCATCTCCCATGGTAGATGCAATATTAGTCTTGTCAATATTGGAACCAGCATCCAAATTAAGCCATAACTCAAGAGTCAATGATTTATCAGTAAAACTCAGTTTATCACACGAAATTCCGGCATGGCCGGGCTTTAGCCGCCATGCATTAAAATTTTCAGCCGCGTTTAAAACAGGTAAATACGTTACATTCAACAAAGCTATTGTCAATATCAGAAAATATGTTTTACTCAACTTTTTCATGTATTTATGTGCGATTTTTTTGAATTCTATTTGACAGCAACTTTTAGATTTCCTACAACATACGTCCCTGTAATGAGCCCTTCAATCTCAGTTTTACCTCTTGATAAATCGACAGAACGAACTAATTTACCTGAGGTGGAATATAGTTTTACTTGTTCTTTAGAATCTGAAATAATTAGTATTCTTCCTTTTTCAACACTAAATGCAATCAATTTACTATCGGGAATAGCTTTATTTCCTGTTGAGACAAAAGTGAAAACAGCGGAATTAACCCAACCTGAACATACAAAATTCTTTGTCCTTATTCGTGCAAAGTATTCAACATCAGCAGATAATCCCTCAAGAATAATTTCATTCTCAGGAACGGTTTGGGTTCTCACAACCAAATTGCTGTTTTTCTCCACAATTTCCACTTCCCAACGATCTTCTGTTGTAACAGTGCTTGATGCTACTTGAAAAGCATGAACATTAAAAACCGAGAGTATAGAAACGAAACATAAAATCAGCTGAAGTCTTTTCATATTACATTCTCTATCATTAGCTTAGTCTGCAAGCTCAATTTTAATTTTTTTATCTTTTACAATCACATAAAAATCGCCCGGCTCCACAAAACGGTTCCCACTACTATCCACAAAACTGAAATCCCTGTTAATATCAACTTCGAAACGGAATACCCTGGTTTCGCCTTTTGCCAATGTTTGCTTTTCAAAATATTTAAGTTCCTTTATCGGCCTTGATATGGAACACACCGGATCGGCAATAAACCAATGAACAGTTTCCATTCCATCTCTTTCGCCGGTATTGGTTACCGGAATTTCGACTACCAGTTTGTCTCCCTTCTTTATCTTCTGCGAACTTGCTTTTAGTTCACCATAACTGAATGTGGTGTAACTCAATCCGTGTCCAAATTCGTACAATGGCGTTGTCCGTACATCCTGATATTTCCCCTGGTGAGGTCGGGCACTTTTGCGTTCGTTGTAGTAAACCGGAATCTGGCCTGTGGAATAAGGAAATGTAATGGCAAGCTTTCCGGAAGGGTTTACACGTCCGCTAAGAACTCCGGCCACGGCTTTTCCCGTCATAATACCCGGTTGCCATATTTCTACCATCGCATCCGCTAAAGGCTCCAGACGGTTTAATTCGAGGGGTCTACCGTTTGAGAGGAGCAGAATAACAGGTTTACCCGCTTTTTTTAACTCAACAACCAGTTTTTCCTGAATTTCGGGTAATGCTAATGTAGAACGTGAAGCATTTTCGCCACTCCAGTCTTTTTTCTCTCCCAAACAAATGACTACCACATCCGATTCTGTTGCTACCCTAAGTGCTTCAGCAAATTTAGATGTATCAGTTCCATCAAATCCGCATCCTTCGGCATAAGAAAGTTGCACATCTTTCCCCAATTCAGCTTCGAGTCCATCGTAAATTGAAATCACATCATCCGCATTCCCCTGCGCAGCCCACGAACCCAGTAAATGCCATTTACTTTTTGCCAAAGGGCCCACTACTGCTATTTTCGACTGGTTTCTCAAAGGCAATGTGTTTTTTTCGTTCTTTAAAAGTACCATTGATTCTTCAGCCAGCTGTTCTGCAATTTTCAAACTGGCGGGCAATAAGAAACGGTCTTTTTCGGCTGTTTGAGGAGTATATGGATTTTCGAAAAGTCCTAAGCGAAATTTCACTCGTAATATACGTTTTACAGCATCATCCAATTCTTTCTTCGAAATCTGGCCTCCTTTTACTAACTCTGCTAAGTACTTATCGTAACAACCGTTCATCATATCCATTGTAACTCCGGCTTTAAACCCTTTGAGTGCAGCCTCCTTTCTGTCAGTAGCTACTCCCTGAGCTATAAGTTGTACAATTGATCCCCAGTCTGACACAACAAATCCATCATGTTTCCATTTGTTTTTCAATATCTCTGTCAGTGTGTAATGGTTGGCACTTCCGGGAGTGCCACTTATGTCGTTAAAAGAACTCATCAATGTTGCAGCTCCTGCTTTTACGCCAGCTTCATAAGGAGGCATGTATGTATCCCAAAGAGTTTGCTGAGACACTTCTGTATAAACATAATCGCGTCCACCTTCCGATGCTCCATAACCTATGTAGTGTTTCAGACAAGCAGCTATTTTTTTATTATCAGCCAGATTATCACCCTGATAACCTTTCACGGCTGCCACACAAAACACAGAATTTGTGTAAGTATCTTCGCCGTATCCTTCGGCTACTCGTCCCCAACGGCCATCGCGTGCTACATCAATCATGGGTGAAAACGTCCAGTCAACCCCCGACATTCTGGCTTCCTGAGCTGCTACAGCCGATGCTTTCCCGGCCAGTTCCGGATTCCAGGAACAAGCTTGCGCCAAGGGAATCGGATAAACTGTTCTGTAGCCGTGTATTACGTCATATCCAAAAATCATTGGGATACCCAAACGTGATTTTTCGATACATTGCCGTTGCACCTCATTGCGAAGTTTGGGGTCGCTATTGAAATAAATAACCGAACCTAATTCTGCCGGTTTTTGCTTCAACACGTCTTCTATATTGTTTTTATTATCATTTCGCCCGAGCGTGTATTGGTTTAACTGAAAGACTTTTTCTTCAAGTGTCATTCTCGAAACAAGATCGTTCACACGCTTTTCAATCGGTTTGGTTGCATCTTTGTATAAAGGAAGTTTTCCGTTTTGTGAAAACACAGAACATAAAAACACTACAAACACAAAAATTACACTAATTCTTTTCATCCGTTCTTTTATAATTATTTATTTTAATCTGATTTCTCTTTTCAATTGAAAATCGGGTTTTTTGAAAGCCGAAGCGTTTCGTGCTCGTTGTTTTTAAGTTCAAAAATTACAACTTCGTTGATACCTTTTTTGAGTATCTGGGCCGGAATTCTTATTGTTCGCTGTTTTTCGGCTTCCCAATACGACCCAATATAATTACCATTTACCCAGGCCTCGCCCATACCCAATCCAGTCACGTCCAAATAAATATCACCAATCGCATCTACCGTAAAATTTCCCTTATGAAAACCCGGAATACTCAGCTTATTATCCGTAAATTTTAAGTCTGATGTAGTACAATTGCGAACCTTGAGTTCCGTGATTTTCCAGTTTTTCACACTTTCGCCATCAATAAAACAATCGCCGAAAAGTCCTTTCGCGTTATCCAGAATTTCTGGTCCGTACGTAATTCGTCCGATATTCTCGGCATATAGCTGTAAAGTATAATTGCCTGCTTTTACGCGAAGCGACAACTTTTTGTTTCCATCTTTCAGCACACCCTGAAATTCTCCGTTCACGTACACCGTTGCAAAATCTCTCACATTCTCGACCTCTAAAACCGCATTTTCCGACTCTGCTTTTATGTCTGCCTGATACAAAATGTAACCCAAATCGATATTCAAATCATTCATTGGCAAGAGCGATTCAGACTCGACCTGCATTCCGTAAATCTGATTTATGCCGGCAGTCTCTGTCAATCTGAACTCCTGAGCGGCCATATAAGAGCTAAAAATCAACAAAAGAAGAATATGAAAGTGCCTTTTCATCTGTGTTTCGTTTATCCTGTTTTTTTATTTAGTCAGAAGAAATGATTGAATAAGCGAATCGTTTACCTGAATTTCCGGATTGAATTTATCTCCCTTTACATACATATCTATGCTTTTCAGCAGTTGCTGTGTTGCCGGACGGTTTTCCATATCCTTTTTGGTATCAAGAGCCAAAAACAAAAGTTTTCCATTTCCGAAACGGGCTTCAAAGCCTATTCCCAACTTCTCGTTATTGTCATAACTGTCAATAACCTGAATGAAGGGTCGCAACTTTTGCGGAGCGTCTTTCATTTCAATCACTTTTGCATTTTCGAGAATATCCCACCATTGCCAATCGGTATGATACGCTGTTTCGAATTTTCCGAAAACTGGATGGTTATTTTGAATCAGGCAGCCAATTGTTTTTGGCGCCCATGCAAACATAATCGGATTCCAGAAGTGATTGTGGAAAGTTGATTTTCTACCTTTCACCTTTGCGGGTTCAGGACAAAGAACAACCGTTTTTCCCTGAGCTAAATACTGTTTGGCATTTTCGTTAAAATCAGTAGTATACAAAACGGCATCGGAACTCGTCAACAATTCTTTATTTCGGGGATAAACCCATATATTCCAACTGTTTTTTATCGTATTGTTTATATACAAACGAACTGTCAGTTTTTGAGAAGACACCATCCCTGCAAGTGAAAAAGAAAGTTCACCGACAGCCGACACGGCATCGTTTGGTATAGTCTGAGATTTCAGTGCACCGTTTTTCAGTACTTTTCCGGAGGCATCGGCCACATCCCATTTTATTTTTGCATTTTTAATCGCTGAATTGCTGAAATTATAGACTTCAGCTTTGGCTTTAAAAACCTCATCGTTGAAATACGAACTTTTCGGGTAACGCAGTAAAGGAACAGTTGGAGCACAAAACTCTCTGAACTTTTCGGGCGTAACGAGTCCTTTCGAGTTCCAAAATGGATCGAGAACACCTACCGGAGCATAACCCTGACCAGGGAAGTCGTTTAATGAAAGTAGTTGAAAACCAGCCGATTTTCCCGAACGGAGTAAAGCTTCGATAACTGCTTTATATTCAATCACGGTAAGCGCACCTGAAGCCTTGAAAAAATCATTAGCCTGATCGAGCATACCATTTTTGGCCAACAATTCTCTGTAAACTTCCAGATTGCGTGCTTCTACCGGACCAGTAAAGTTTTTGATTTCGTCGTAATTTGGATATACACAACGCTGACCCGATTCATGCGAAATTACCGGAACATCGACATCCGATTCCGTACTACGATCCCAATCGGTTGTTGGCTGTCCTTCATAAACTTTTACAGCACCTTTGTTAGTTTGTTGCGACACATAATACTGATCGGATTTTACTCTCGTTCGCGCCGTTGAACCACTGTAAAGATGACGATTGTCTGTTTCGCGACCTTTTGCTGTAAGTTCTTCTATAAAATTAAAGTTTCCGGTAATTTCATTTCCGTTGCAGTATAAAATAAACGACGGATGATTGCCATATTCTTTAAGTATAGCTAACTGTTCGCGACGAAAGAAATCATATCTGGCTTCGTCAACCTCAGCATCTTTTCCCCACATAGGCATTTCCACTTCCAGATACATGCCGTGCTTATCGGCCATTCGGAAGGCTGCAGCCGGAGGACACCACGAATGAAAACGCATGTGATTCATTCCATAATCTTTCATTATCAACATAATACGTTCCCACGAAGCATCGTCGAGTGGAGCATGCCCTGTTTTTGGAAAAACAGCATTTTCAACGCTTCCACGTAAATGTATTGGCCTATTATTCAGTAAAACATGATTTTTTCCCTGTTTAACCTCACGCATTCCAAATGTTGCCGACTTCTCATTTTCGTAGCCAGCTTTATCCGTTTTTCCGGTTATTTTACAGGTAATATTATACAGATTTGGATTAAACTCGTCCCAAAGTTTTATATTTTTACCTAATAGAATTTTTTCCTCAAATGCAATAACAGAGTCTTTCCCATTAAATGCAACTTCTTTATTCAGACTAAAATTTTCACCTTTAATGGTAAACATAGCTTTACCTTCAACCGGCATTTTCGTAAAGTTTGCAATCTCCAGTTTCACTTTTACAGAGTTATCAGCAATGCTTGGATAAACCTGCAAATCATTAATATTCACCGGATCAATTGCCATCAATTTCATTTCACCCAAAATGCCATTCCAGTTAATCTGTGTAAACTCGGTATGCGCGTGATCCCATTTGTGTGTTTTATACTGATAGCGATTATCTACACAAACTGTTATCAAATGTGTTTTACCGGGCGTAACAAAATCAGTAAGGTCGTGCACATGCGGAACACTCACATAGTCAACTTTGCTCACTTCCTTTGTATCTACATAAATGGAGCTCAACCAGTGTGTGCGTTCAAAATAAATCTGAATTCGTTTACCTTTCCATTCTTTGGGAATAGTTATCTCGCGCTGATACCATGCCGGGCCCATGTACTCATACTTGCGGGTCAGGCGGTCGATATAGCGGTATGGCGATTTGTAACCAATCTGATAATCATCGGTAATGGCTGGGAGTACGATTTTATCCTGTAGTTTATGATTGTATCGGGGCGACAACGATGCTCTGCGGAAATCCATCAAATCGGTTTGAAAGCCCCATTCACCTGACAAATCGATTGTCTGGGTCTGACTCTGAAGATTAAGCGCCTGCAATGCAAACAACAATAAACCTACGAATTTTACACTCTGTCTTTTTAAGCTCATTTTTTTATATTTTTTCAATTATTCTTTTGTAAATTCATCCAACGACCATTTTTCTTTCCATTCAATGATAAAACGATCATCTGTAATCTTAACGGGAAGCCACACATATCGCCCATCAATTGCATCGTCGGGCGACCAACGGTCACCCATGTAAATAAAAGCATTCTTTTTGCCCTGCACCGGAAAAATAAAACTACTTTGCGATCGGAACGTAGTTTCGGATTCTTTTCCCAAACAAGGATTTCCGCGTTCTTCCCAGTTACCCAAAACGGAATCGGCAACAGCCGACCGGGCTTTATTAGGCTTCCAACCGGTACAACCCGACATCATGAGATAATATTTGCTATTGCTTTTAAACATTGCCGGCGCTTCCATAAAACGACCTGAGAAACAACGTATATATCGACCGGTATGCGATAAATAATCATCTGTTAATTCTGCAATATGCAACGTGCTATTCTCTTCGGACGCATAAATGTGATACGCTTTCTGATCATCATCCACAAATAAAGTCATGTCACGAGCCATTTGTCCTGCTGCAATATCTCTTCCCAGGATATTCAGTGAGTCGATATTTTCTGGCAAATTCCAACCATTGTATTTTACTTTATTTACCGGCGCAACATTTTTTTGTGCTTCCGTGAAATTAGTTGGATAAAACCCAGCATTGGGCCTTACAGATTTCAGATATGTGTAAGGGCCTGTTATCTTATTGCCAACTGCAACTCCGCTGAGTGCATTTTCATACCCACAATTTTTCTTTTCTAAATGAAACCACATGACAAACTTGCCCGTTTTCCGATTATAAATAACTTTTGGTCGTTCAATAATGCAACCCTTTTCAATATCGACTCCTGAGTTATCCGGAGCCACCTTAAGAGCAATACCTTCATCTTTCCAGTTACACAAATCCCTTGATGAATAACAATGCACCCCAATATTGGCGACGTTTCCGCCCGAACCCTTCGTTTTATGTTCTCCAAACCAATAATACCTGCCTTTATGAAACAATATGCCTCCACCATGAGCATTGATATGCACTTTCTGGTTATCCGGCCAGAGCTTTCCAGACTCAATTGAATCATTTTTGGCAGAAGCTCTAAAACCAATCAAAAGCATGATACAAACTCCATAAAACTGTATTTTATTTTTCATACAGAGCACCGGGTTTATTTAGTTTCCTTTTCAGCCGGGTCAATGCCTCCAGATAATAGTAATCGGCATACGTCATCGGAACATCTACTTCCGATTTAAACGGTAATGCTCCAACACTGTGTTTCAGAATAAAGCAACCATTTTCACCCTGATTGGCAGTATATTCGGGCGAAGCCAGCGTTCTGATCTGAACTTTTACAACTTTCATATATTTTTTTGCCGTTTTGGCATCAACAAAATCGCTCAATTCTGTCAATGCTGAAGCTATTACACAGGCAGCCGAAGCATCGCGGTTTGCATTTGGTATTTCGGGCGCATCAAAATCCCAGTACGGAATATAATCCTTTGGCATTCGCGGATGACTGAGAAGAAAACCCGCAATATTTTTAGCTTGTTCCAGATAGCGTTTTTCTTTGGTAATCCGGTACAGATAAGTGTAACCATAAAGCCCCCAGGCTTGCCCTCTACTCCACGCCGATTCTTTGGAAAAGCCCTGGTGCGTTTGTTTCAAATGTGGTAAGCCCGAAATCGTGTCGTACGAAACCAAATGATAAGAACTAAAGTCGGGACGATAATGATGAATCATGGTTTTGTCGGCATGCGACAATGCTATTTGGCGAAATTTAGAATCACCGGAATAATCCGCTGCCCAAAGAAGTAGTTCCAGATTCATCATGTTATCGATAACAATCGGATATTGCCATTTCTTTTTATTGTGATCCCACGAACGGATTAATCCCACCTTCGGATTAAAACGAGTGGATAAAGATTTAGCTCCGGTCAGAAGCACTTCGGCATATTGCTTATCGTGCGTTAACCGAAAGCCATTACCGAAACTACAATACAACATGAAACCAACATCATGATTATCTGTTGTAAATTTCTCCCGTTCAACTCTGCTTGTATATAGTTTAGCATATCTCAACATTTCAGTACTTTTACTGTTTTCGTACAGATACCAAAGCGTTCCGGGGAAAAAGCCACTGCACCACCAACGTGTATCGGAAGTTGTATTCTTGCCATTTTCGAACGAACGCGGTAACACGCCATCCTGCCCCTCATATTTCTGGGCCAGCAACAGGCTTTGTTGTTCTGCAAATTTTAGTGCTTTATCCACAACGGCAACAAAACTCTTGTCTTTAGCATTCAAAACGAGCAAATTAGACAATAACACTATGATAAAATATATTTTTCTCATGTACGAAAATTTCAGTTCCTCTTATTTTGTTTTATAATAATCATGCATAATATACCAGGCTTTTTTCCTGAATCCCTGATCGGAAATAAGTCCTTTTCGATTCCAGCCATCCTGATTGGTAGGGTGAAAGCGAAATGGCGAACGAAAATCGAATAATATCCAGGGTGAAACGCCTCTCAAATTCGGTATATTTCCAAACATTGTGATATTATCCCTGTAAAGTTTAGCCTGATAGTCTTCGCTCCACGAACTGGCCACATTTTCGTCGCCCGACTGGCCATAAAGCGCCTCTCCACCAAATTCGGAAATAAGCAATGGCTTATCTGGAACTACATTCCAAACTGCCTTTTCGGGTGAAAGTGGCCACGGATGGTACCAGCCCATGTATTTGTTTACGGCAACTACATCGAGCTCTTTTACAAAAGGATCATTCATTTCAAACACCTGTTTTTCCTTATTAAAACGCACCAAATCGAAAGCAGCCGTCATAAGCCGGGTTGTATCAATTTCATGGCAACAACTGATCAGATATTTCAAAAATTCATTTCGGGCAGCTGAAGGTTGAGTTTCGTTTGCAACTCCCCAAAAAGCTAATGCGCAGCGGTTTTTATCCCTTCGAACCATTTCTTTTATCATAGTTCCGGCCTTCGATTTGGTATCTTTGTTTTCGAAATTAATTCCCTGCCAAACCGGAATTTCTTCCCAAAGCAGAAAACCCATTTTTTCTGCCATCCGTACCGTATATTCGTTCTGCGGATAATGTGCAAGTCGTATCATATTGCAGCCCAAAGCTTTTGCTTCAGTCAACAACATGGCAGCATCAGCGTCCGAAAAAGCACGTCCTTTTCGTTGCGGAATTTCTTCGTGAATGCTTATCGATTTCAGAAATATCGGCGTGTCATTCAGATAAATATCAGTGCCTTTCACGTAAATATTCCGGAATCCGATTTGCTCTTCAATGCTGTCGTTTCCCGAAGAAAGTACGACCTTATACAATTTTGGAGAGTCGGGCGACCAACGTTGCATTTTTTTTATGTTGAATGAAATTGCAGCAACACCTTTTTCGTTGGTTTTCAATGCTTTTTTGATCTTTAAGTCAGGTATTTCGAGTAATAATGAAACATCGGCTATACTATCCGAAAGTTGAATATTAGCATTAATTTTATCTGCTTTGTATTTATCGAGTTGTACAGTATAATCTTTGATAAATGTTTTTGGAGTAGATACCAGAAAAACATCACGCGTAATGCCTCCGTAATTCCACCAATCGAAAGCCATAGCCGGCATAGCATCAGGAGTTCGCGTATTATTAACTTCCACAGCCAGAAAATTATCAGAAGTTTTCAACTCATTTGTAAGCTCAATCTGAAATGGTGTGAAACCTCCTTCGTGATTCCCAATTTCTTTTCCGTTGAGATAAATACGACACCTGTAACTTATTGCTCC
>JAYRXP010000107.1:0-5491 GCA_041917395.1 Paludibacter sp. | reverse complement strand
CCGGAGGTAAGGTTATATGCACCGGTACTCCGCACCAAATAGCAATGCATAAAACCAGTGAAACCGGACGTTTTCTGCTTCAGGAGCTAAAATAAGTTGATGCCGTAATAACCTGATTAAAGGGTAAATAGTGACCCTAAAATCAATAATTGATAAATTTTACTTGTGTTTTTGCACATTTTTCGTATCTTTGTGCCAAAATTTAGTGGCTTTTCAAAAACTATTTGCCTGCAAATTAGTTTTATTGAAACAGAACTAATAAACATTTAAAAATGGGTAATAATTTATTAAAAGGAAAAAGAGGAATTATTTTCGGTGCGCTTAACGACATGTCAATAGCGTGGAAAGTGGCCGAACGAGCTGTAGAAGAAGGAGCTCTGATTACATTATCGAACACACCGCTCGCTGTTCGTATGGGTACAACAAATGAGTTGGCTGAAAAGCTGAATGCAAAACTGATACCGGCTGATGCCACCAGTGTTGCCGATCTTCAGGAAGTATTCAAACAATCGATGGAAGCTCTTGGAGGTAAAATTGACTTTGTTTTGCACTCAATTGGTATGTCGCCTAACGTTCGTAAAAAACGCACTTACGACGATTTGGATTACGATATGCTAACCACTACACTGGATATTTCGGCTATTTCGTTTCATAAAATGATACAGGTGGCAAAAAAAATGGATGCTATCAATGAATGGGGCTCAATTGTAGCACTTTCGTATATGGCAGCTCAGCGTACTGTTTTCGGATATAACGATATGGCCGATGCCAAATCAATGTTGGAATCGATTGCACGCAGTTTTGGATATATTTATGGTCGCGAGAAAAATGTACGAGTTAATACTATTTCGCAATCGCCAACAGTAACAACTGCCGGTAGTGGAGTAAAGGGTATTAATGGTTTGCTGGACTTTTCGGAACGTATGTCGCCACTTGGCAATGCTACTGCTGCCGACTGTGCCGATTATTGCGTTGTTATGTTTAGCGATTTAACACGCAAGGTAACCATGCAGAATCTGTATCACGATGGTGGTTTCTCGAGTATGGCTATGAGTTACAGAGCTATGGAGCAGTACAACAAAAGTTTCGACTGCTTTAAAGATGAAAACGGAAAAATTATATATGGATAATTTTTTTACACATAATATTTCTTAGATAAATAAAAGAATTCGGATTTTGTTCGGGTTCTTTTATTTGTTTTGATGAGAATGGTGCTGTTGAAAATACTAATTTTTTTAAAACATTTTTTTATGACTGGATTAAAAATCGGGGATTTAACAGCCCGTGTACCCATTATTCAGGGTGGCATGGGAGTTGGAATCTCTTTGTCGGGTTTAGCCTCGGCAGTAGCAAACGAAGGTGGAGTGGGGGTGATTTCATGTGCAGGATTGGGGTTGATTTATCGTGAAAAAGCACGCAGCTACATGGAATCATGTATCGTGGGCTTAAAAGAAGAAATTCGCAAGGCGAAAGCAAAATCGTCGGGCATTGTGGGCGTAAATATTATGATGGCGCTGACCAATTTCAGTGACATGGTGAAAACCGCCGTATCGGAAAAAGTGGACGTTATTTTTGCAGGAGCCGGTTTACCACTCGATTTGCCAAAATACCGTACCGAAGGTTGTACTACTAAAATGGTGCCTATTGTATCGTCGGCCCGTGCGGCAAAAATTATTTGTGAAAAGTGGAAAACACTTTACAATTATTTACCAGATATGATTGTGGTGGAAGGGCCGAAAGCTGGTGGGCACCTCGGATTTAAAAACAATCAGATTGCAGACCCCGAGTTTGCTATCGAAAAGCTTATTCCGCAGGTTGTAAGCGAAGTAGCTGTTTTCGAAGAAAAATACAATCAGAAAATACCGGTTGTGGCTGCCGGTGGTATTTACAGTGGCGAAGATATGTATCGTATGATGGAATTAGGAGCAAAGGGAGTTCAGATTGCGAGCCGCTTTGTAACGACAGAAGAATGCGACGCTGACATCAAATTCAAGAATTCGTACATTAATGCTAAAAATAATAATGTTGAGATTATTCAGAGTCCTGTTGGTATGCCCGGACGTGCTCTGAACGGAACATTTCTCGAACGTGTTAAAATGGGCTTAACCCGTCCGAAAAGCTGTCCTTACGATTGTTTGCATACCTGCGACTACAAGGTGGCGCCTTATTGTATTGTAGTGTCACTTTACAATGCTTACAAGGGCAGAATGGATAAAGGATATGCTTTTGCAGGAAGCAATGCATATCTGTCGGATCGGATTTCGACCGTGAAAGAAGTTATCGACGACATGGTGGTGAAATTTGAAGAGGCAAAAGCTGTTGCGAAAGCAAAATTCAGAAAATAAAAACCGAAAACGCTCAAAGATAAAACAGGCTGAATCATTTCTGATTCAGCCTGTTTGTTTTATGTTATCGCTCGTGTTGATAAAGTTGTGTGTTGATAAAACCTCCGGAACTTGATGTTCGTTCAAATTTAAGGTAAGATTGAATTCCCGATGCCAATGGTAATTTAGTTTTTCCCCAGCCAAACTGAGGCCCGAATTCATAAATCATTGCAATCATGTAATTGCCCAAATCATACCCCAAAACGTCGTAACGCGGATTGGCGGAGGATGATTTCCAGTTGAAAACACGCTTGAATGAATCGTTATAACTGGTAAAGTCCGTATCGTTTAACAATGGTTTAAATGGTGCAACACTAATGGATTTGAATTTAACCTGAGCATTTTGGTTTTTCCAGCTGTATTGCTCATACAAAACAATGTTGAATTCCTGCGCATTTGTATTGAGGAAGCTCAGATAGGGATAAATTCCCGAAAATTTATCCGTATTGAAAATAAAGATGTTTGATTTGTCTTTTTCTAAAACAACAGAAGTGCTGATTGTTTGCTCGGTTGCATTTTCAACAACACTGAACTTGTAATTTTTACGGGTCAATAATTCTTTCAGGTCAGTCGAAAAATCAAAACCTGCGTCACTATTGTTCTGATTAGCCAAATCAACAAAAATCACATTGTCAGATTTGTATTGCTGAACTAATAAATTTGCAAGATATTCTGTTTCAATCTTCTTCGAAGGGTTAAATTGCAGTAAATAAGGATTTTCGTCAATGTCGTTTACCTTCGACGAAAAAGGAATTATTGTGTGAATCTTGTTTTGCCGGGCAAAATCACTGACATACGAAATCTGGTTCGAGTAAGCGGGACCGATAATAAGATCCACGGTCTTTAATGCCGGATTCTGAAGCACATCGATTATCTTTTCTTCCGATTTCTCGGTGTCGAACGTGTAGATATTTATTGTAACTCCTTTGGCTTTGGCTTCGTTGGCAGCAAGCAATAATCCCGCATAAAACTCTTGAAACCGTTCATTTACAGCATCTGTTTTTGTGTTTTCGATAATAAGTGGCAGCAAAACCGCAATTTTTATCGGGGCATTATTGGGTTTCACAGTTTTTGTTAACCGGGTAAGGTATTGTATTTCGGTTGTTGCGTTTTGGGGTTTTACAACTTCCTGTTCAACCGGTTTGCTGTCGGCATTCTGAATCGAAGCAGCGACTTCTCTTTTTACTTCCACCGACAGCTCCGAACCAATGATAAGCGAAGCCAGGGCTGTGGGATTTAACTTTATAATGTCCTCAACATCAACATTGTATAGCTTACTTATCGAATAAAGCGTTTCTTTTGCCTTAACAACGTGTTTGATAATTACGGTTTTGGGTTCTTTTTTGTTTTTCTTGCTTTTTGAGTTATCTGTCTCATCCTTTTCAATCTTATCTTTCTTTCGTTGATTGGTTTCATCAACCGAAGTTTTTGGGATGCGGAGTACCATGCCCGTTTTTAACCCGTTTTCGAGTTCCGGATTGTATTTTTTCAGGTCGTCCTGCGAAATGTCGTATTTCTTACAAATGGCAAATAATGTTTGTCGTTTTTCAACGATATGTTCTGTGAAATCGGTCTTGCCGGTTTGAACAGAAGCGCTCTGTATCGGAGCTTTTTCTGCTGCAACAACTTCACTCTTAAGCTCTTTGGTGTAGGGAATCAGAATGATTTGTCCGGTTTTTAAACCATTGGTAGCGTCCGGATTTAAATCATTCAGCTCTTTCACAGGGGTTTTAAATCTGCGACTGATTGCAAATAATCCTTCGCCCGGCTGTACAGGATAAAGAATGTATTCTTTTCCGTTAATTTTTTTTATCTGAAAATTTTCATCCTGAGCCTTTATCTCAAAAATAAACACTATAAAAAGAGCAAATAAAATTGAATACTTTGCTTTCATGCATTTGAGTTTATTGTTTGTCCGGTTACTGACAATTATTGTTCCGAAATTATATTTCAACGCAAAATTACTAAAAAATACACGTTGTTGTTGAATTAGCGGCAATAATTGCAGCTTTTTTTTGTTTTTAAATAGAAAGCTGTACTTTTGTATGGAAAAACGGGAGTTTATAATTAGAAAACGCTCAAAACACTCTTTAGATGAAAAAAATATTGCTTTTTTTTGTGCTGATATTAAATACTTTACTCATACCGGCTCAGTTTACTGCTCCGGGAAGTAAGATTTATTCCGAGGTAAATGGTGTAAAATTAACCGGCATTGACTCATTGTTTGTTTTTAATGGTATGACTTCTCAGAGTGCGATTATTTATAACGGTGCTAATAAGGACAAGGTAAAGTGGTACACGTTTGATAATCCATCGACACCGCTGATTCTTCAGACTCCGAACGAGAATTACAACATTGAAGACAATACAGGTTATATTGTTGATATTGATGGTGTTAAAAAATACATTTGGGTGATTGATTACAAAAACTATATACCTGTTTTCACTTCGCTTATACCTGAAGACAAGCCAAAGGAACAATGTGATGAGCTGATACTAACATTAAAGCATCAGATTTTGCCCATAACTTACAAAACGCCACAGGGATTAACACGTACACTTAACCGTAATTTTCAGCTGAAATATGCAACAAAAGAGTGGTCGGACACACAAAAAAGCTGGACTGACAAAGAAATGACTGTGGATTGCGTATTGCCAACCAACAAAATTACAGTTAGCGAACCTCCGCTTTGCGATACCAAATTCAAAATTACAGGTGATAATTTTGCAACCGATTTAGGTTTAACTCCTTATGAAGTTGAATCGCCGCTGTACAGAGCTGTAAAAGTAAAATGCCATGTTGTGTCGACAACATCCACGCGTGTGGAGCTCAACGAAAATGAACGTCCCGAAAAGCCGGATGTTACTACCGGATCGGCGCCACTTGATATTATTTTTGCCAGCAATGCCAATACTCCGGTTGCCGAATTTTATCAGTGGCAGATTTTTAAAGAAAAAAGCCTGCTTTTTACACGCAACGATCAGGATTTGCGCTATACTTTTAATGAAGCCGGTACATTCACAGTGAAACTCCTGGTAAGCAACAGCAACGGCTGCCTGGACAGCAGTAGCGTAACGATTAAAGTTGTTGAGTCGAAATTGGAAGT
>JAYRXP010000106.1:0-11135 GCA_041917395.1 Paludibacter sp. | reverse complement strand
GCGACACGTGATTCAACACACTTCCAAGCGTATATTTACAGTTGGGTGTACTCATGGCAAGTTCTATCGCTTCAGAAATAGCAGTCCCAAGACTTCCCTGATAATTAGGATGTTCGGTGATAATTTTACGTCCCGCCTTAGTCGACATACTTGGCGAGGCAATTACCTGCGCACCCCAGGTTTGCATCAACGAACGACGATATGGTTTTTGTTCATAGCTGATTTTCACCATATAAACGGCAAGTTCTAAACCAAAAGCTTTCGATGCGAACGACATAGCTGTGCCCCATTGACCTGCACCAGTTTCAGTGGTTACGTTTGTAACTCCGGCTTCCTTACAGTAATAAGCCTGTGCCAACGCCGAATTCAGTTTGTGCGAACCAACCGGACTTACGCTTTCATTTTTAAAATATATATGTGCAGGAGTGTCAAGTGCTTTTTCAAGATTATAAGCTCTTACAAGCGGCGTAGGGCGGTAAATCTTATATTTTTCACGAACTTCTTCCGGAATTTCAATCCAGGCATCGCTATCATTCATTTCCTGGTCAGCTAATCCCTTGGCAAATAGCGGGTAAAGGTCTTCGGCTGTAATCGGTTGACGTGTGCCGGGATGCAACATAGGCATGGGTTTAGTCGGTAAATCTGCCATAATGTTGTACCATTTAGTTGGTAACTCGTTCTCGGGTAAAAGAATTTTCTTCGTTTTTTCCATGATTCTATAAATTTATATGTATATCAACTGAATATCTGTCAACGCTGTAAAATGTAAAACTGTGAATTTAACGCAAAGATACGCTCTTTTTTTTATAAATCAACAGTAAATCAACTGATTTTTGTATGATATGTCAGCCTTTTAAGTGCTCTGAAGTAAGATTATAACATGAGGCAAACAATTGATAATGTTTAAAATAAAAATACTACTTTTGTAGCCAAAATAATACAAAAAAATTATGGTACAATCAATGACAGGCTTTGGTAAAGCCACTTGCGAATATGGAAATAAGAAAATTGTTGTTGAGATTAAATCTTTGAACAGCAAACAGTTGGATCTTTCAACCCGCATTTCGGGTTTGTATCGCGAAAAAGACATTGAAATCCGTACCGAACTGTCGCAACAGCTGGAGCGCGGAAAAATTGATTTTGCACTTTATGTCGATAATTCAGGAAAAGAGTCTGTTTCTCAAATCAATCAATCGGTTTTAATGGCTTATTATGAGCAGATTAAACAAATTTCTCAAAATACAGGTATTGAAGTTCCTGCTAACTGGTTCGAAGTATTGCTCCGACTACCTGATGCCTTGAAAACCGACATTGTTGAAATGGATGAAAACGAGTGGATTGAAATTAAAAAGGCTATCAATCAGGCAATTGAACAATTAAAGGAATTCCGGATTCAGGAAGGAAAATCACTTGAGAACGTATTTGTAACTAAAATAAATCGCATTTCCGAACTGCTTGAGCAAGTTGCACCATTCGAGAATGAACGAATCGAAAAAATTAAAGCCAAGCTTGAAGAAAATCTTCAAACTATTTCTGATAAAATAAGTTACGATAAAAATCGCTTAGAGCAAGAGTTGATTTTTTACATCGAAAAACTAGATGTAAATGAAGAAAAGGTACGTTTGAAAACACACCTCAATTACTTTATCGAAACGATGAATTACGAAAAATCGCCCGGTAAAAAGCTCGGTTTCATCGCACAGGAAATTGGTCGTGAGGTAAATACACTTGGTTCAAAATCAAACCACAGCGAAATGCAAAAAATAGTAGTCTTAATGAAAGACGAATTGGAGCAAATTAAAGAGCAGGTTCTCAATGTTCTTTAATCTTCACCTTATTAACTTTACAAACTTTTCAACTTTACAAACCATAATTGAATGGCCGGCAAACTTATAATATTTTCAGCACCTTCCGGAGCTGGCAAAAGTACCATAGTTCATCACTTACTCACTAAAAATCTGGGACTCGAGTTTTCTGTTTCGGCTACAAGTCGCCTGCCTCGTGGTGTTGAAAAGCATGGTGTTGACTATTACTATCTTTCAGCTGAAGAATTTCGTAAACGTATTGATAATAAAGATTTTATTGAATTCGAAGAAGTATATAAAGATTTGTATTACGGAACTCTTCGCAGTGAAATAAATCGCATATCCGATAAAGGAAATAATATCATTTTTGATGTGGATGTAGTTGGGGGACTAAATATAAAAAAGCAATTCGGCGCTGACGCTCTGGCAATTTTTATAGCACCTCCGAGCGTGGATGAACTACTTAAAAGATTAAATAACAGAGGTACTGATACGCCTGAAATGATAGCGCAAAGGGTTGCAAAAGCGGAACATGAAATGAGTTTTGCGCCTCAGTTTGATGTTATTGTTGTAAACGATGATCTGCAAAAAGCTCAAAACGAGGCAGAAGCAATCATACGTGACTTTTTGAATAAATAAAAACAAAATTAGTCGAACAAATCGATTATTTATGAACACAGGTCTTTTTTTCGGCTCATTTAATCCGTTTCACCTTGGTCATCTGCAGCTGGGAGAGTATCTTGTTGCTAATAAACTGTTTGATGAAGTCTGGTTTGTGGTTTCACCTTGCAATCCGCTCAAAAATCAGGTTGATTTAATCGATGAAAATCTTCGCATCGAGATGCTTGTTGGTGCAATTACACACAATCCGCAGTTAAAAGCGTGCGATATTGAGTTTACCATGCCAATTCCATCCTATACAATTGATACACTCAGAGTGCTTACCGCCGAATTTCCTGAAAACACATTTACAGTGATTATTGGTACAGACAATGCTTTGGTATTTGACAAGTGGAAGAATTACAATGAGTTACTTCAAAATTACAACTTGGTCGTTTATCCACGCCCGGGTTACGATTTCAATGAGGTTGCTGCTACTTACCCACAAATGAAGTTGCTGAATACACCCGTTTACGATATTTCATCCACCCAAATTCGCGAACTCATTAAACAAAAAAAGGATATATCCGGTTTGGTACATCCTTTTGTAAATCAGTTTATTATCGAAAATAATTTATATCAGTAAAACTGAATTGCTTTCTTCTTGCTTTCTTACCCCCTGTCTCTTATCTCTAAAGAAATGGATTATTTACCTTTTCTTCTCCAATAGTGGTTGTTGGGCCGTGTCCACTATAAACTATGGTGGAATCGGGTAGGGGAAGCAGCCTGTTTTGAATGGAACGAATTAAGGTAGCATAATCGCCTTTCGGTAAATCAGTCCTTCCTATAGAGCTTTTGAAAAGCACATCTCCAACGAATACTGCATTTTCATTTTCAAAATAAAAAGCCACACTACCGGGAGAATGACCCGGAACATGGAGCGCTTTAAACGATGTGCTTCCAAATGTAAATATCTGATTATCTTCAATGTATCCACTTAATGTTTGCGCCTCTTCTTTCAATGGAATTCCAAACATGGCTCCCTGCGATTTTACATTTTCGAGTAAAAATTCATCTTCTGCATGAGCAACAGGAGCGATATTGTACGTTTCAAACAAAAATCTGTTACCAAATTGATGATCCAAATGGAGATGTGTATTGATAACTTTTACAATATTTAGTTCATTATCAGCTATATATTGTTTAAAGGCCTTTTTTTCGTAGTCAATAATACAACCACAATCGATAACTATAGCCTCTTTTGTATCATCGTAAACTAAGTATGTGTTTTCCTGAAACGGATTGAATGTGAATGTCTTAACTGTCATATTTAATTCTGATTATTTTTCAATTGTACTTTCATTTTTGCTCTTTGTTCTTTGCTCTACAAAGGTACGTAAACTACTTTTTTAGTTTTAAAAAATTCCTCTTTAAAATAATCACTAACGCTGTATGAGTCGGCAATGTTTTTGTAAGGTAAAATTTCATGTTGTAATTCGCCTCCTTTCAGACAGATAAGCCCGTTAGGAATAGCATTTTTAGCTTCCTTTTTAATATTTTTCCTCACTAATTTTACCAAATCATCCAGAGGCATAACGGCTCTGCTTACTACAAAATCGAATTTTCCCTTTTCTTCCTGAACGCGCAAGTGCTTTAATACTATGTTTTTAAGGCCAATTGCATTCGAAACTTCTGTTCCTACTTTTATTTTTTTTCCAATCGAATCGATTAATGTAAATTGCACCTCCGGAAACAGAATAGCCAGAGGTACTCCCGGAAATCCACCGCCTGTTCCAACATCAAGAATTGTGGTACCGGCTTTAAAACTGATTATCTGAGCTATTGACAATGAATGAAGCACGTGATGCAAATACAAATTCTCAATATCTTTACGCGAAATAACATTAATTTTCGAATTCCAGTCGAAATACAAATCGTAAAGTTGCTCAAATTGAAGCAATTGAGTGGGAGTGAGGTTCGGAAAATATTTTCGGATTAATTCCATATAACTATCATTATTTTGAGCGCAAAGTTAATTCAATATTTTTAATTGCTAAAACTGAATTATTAATGTTGTAAATAATTGAAATATAAATATTTAACAATCGTTGCTGACAGGATTTTCGTTTATGCCATAAATGTTTTATCTTTGCAGCCGTTTTTGAAGACATAATTTTAGCCCCGAATCGCAAAGGGGAATATAAATATAAATAAAAAAAGTATGAGAGCTTATGTTTTTCCCGGTCAGGGAGCACAATTTTCAGGAATGGGTAAAGATTTGTACGAACAATCTGAACTTGCAAAAGAATATTTCGAAAAAGCAAATGAAATTCTTGGTTTTCGTATCACCGATTTAATGTTCGAAGGTACAGCCGAAGATCTTAAACAAACAAAAGTAACCCAACCGGCCGTATTTTTACATTCTGTTATTTCAGCTATCGTTTTGGGTGACGATTTTAAACCTGAAATGGTTGCAGGTCATTCACTTGGCGAATTTTCGGCTTTAGTGGCTGCCAAAGCACTTTCATTCGAAGATGGCTTACGTTTGGTTTCGGCACGTGCATTAGCAATGCAAAAAGCCTGCGAAATTGAACCTTCAACAATGGCCGCAGTTCTTGGCTTAAGTGACGAAGCTGTTGAAGAAGCATGCGAATCAATTAAGGATTTGGTGGTGGTTCCTGCAAACTACAACTGTCCCGGACAGTTGGTAATTTCGGGCTCTATCGAAGGAATTGACAAAGCTTGTGAAGTGTTGAAAGAAAAAGGTGCAAAACGTGCATTGAAACTTCCGGTAGGTGGTGCGTTTCACTCTCCACTCATGCAGCCAGCCAGCGAAGAGTTACAGGCAGCTATAAATGCCACCACATTCTCAACTCCTGTATGTCCTGTTTATCAGAATGTTAATGCATATCCACAAACCGACCCGGTTGCAATCAAAGAAAACCTGATTGCGCAGCTCACAGCTCCGGTTCGCTGGACGCAAACTGTGAAAAACATGGTAACAGATGGCGCAGTTGAATTTTTTGAATTAGGACCTGGCGATGTTTTAAAAGGACTTGTGAAAAAAATTGCTCCTGAAGTGACTGTTGGTTAAATCAGGCAACAAATCATTATACAAAGGTGCAGATGAAAATTTGCACCTTTTTTAATTATTATGCAAAAATCGGGCAACGAATAATTGATTGCTTCATTTATTTTTTGTATTTTTGTTCAACAATAATTGATTGAAATTTTTTGAATTAGAAACTATCTGAATATGTACAGAACACAAACCTGCGGCGATCTTCGCCTTACGCATGTAGGACAACAAACAACTTTATCAGGCTGGGTACACCGTACCCGTAAAATGGGTGGAATGACTTTTGTTGACATTCGTGACCGTTATGGCGTTACTCAATTGGTTTTCAACAACGAAATTGATGCCGAACTTTGTGATAAAGCGAATAAACTCGGACGTGAGTTTGTAATTCAGGTTTCGGGAGTAGTGGCCGAACGCAGCAATAAAAACACCAATATCCCAACCGGAGAAATTGAAATACTGGTTGAAAAACTGAATGTATTGAACGAAGCAGAAACGCCTCCGTTTACCATCGAAGACAATACCGATGGTGGCGACGATATTCGTATGAAATACCGTTATCTGGATTTACGTCGTAACGCTGTACGTTCAAATCTGATTTTGCGTCACCAAATGGCCTTCGAAACCCGCCGTTATCTTGATCAGTTGGGTTTTCTCGAAGTTGAAACGCCTGTTTTGATTGGATCAACTCCCGAAGGCGCCCGCGATTTTGTTGTGCCTTCGCGCATGAATGCCGGTGAATTCTATGCACTACCACAATCGCCTCAGCTCTTCAAACAGCTTTTAATGGTTTCCGGATTCGATCGTTACTTCCAGATAGCCAAGTGTTTCCGCGATGAGGATCTACGTGCCGACCGTCAGCCTGAATTTACACAAATTGACTGCGAAATGTCTTTTGTGGAGCAGGAAGATGTGTTGCAAATTTTCGAAGGAATGGTAAAACACCTTTTCAAATTTGTGAAGAATATTGATTTTACGGAAGATTTTCCACGAATGACCTGGCATGATGCCATGAAATATTACGGATCCGACAAACCGGACATTCGTTTCGATATGAAATTTGTCGAATTGAAGGAAGCAGTTTCGGGCCATGATTTTGTGGTTTTTGACTCTGCCGATTATGTTGCCGGAATATCTGCAACAGGCTGTGCCGGATACACCCGTAAACAAATTGACGAATTGACCGATTTCGTGAAACGTCCACAAATAGGAGCGAAGGGATTAGTATATATTCGTTGCGAAATGGATGGAACATTCAAATCATCGATTGATAAATTTTACAGCAATGATGACTTGAAAGTGATTGCTGAGAAGTTTAATGCACAACCGGGCGATTTAATTCTGATTCTTGCCGGTGCTAAAACAAAAACACAAAAAGCACTTTGCGAACTAAGGCTTGAAGTGGGAGCAAGGTTAGGTCTTCGCAATAAAGATGTATTTAAACCATTGTGGGTTATTGACTTTCCTTTATTTGAATGGGACGAAGATACACAACGTTATTACGCTATGCATCACCCATTTACGTCTCCAAAACCGGAAGACATTTCATACCTTGATACCGATCCGGGTAAAGTAAGAGCTAATGCTTACGATATGGTTGTAAACGGTGTTGAGTTGGGTGGGGGATCTATACGTATTCACGATAGTAAATTGCAAAACCGTATGTTTGAACTGCTCGGATTTACTCCTGAAAAGGCCGAAGCACAGTTTGGTTTCCTTATGAGTGCTTTCCGTTTTGGAGCGCCACCTCACGGTGGATTAGCTTTCGGTTTGGATCGTTTTGTCTCACTTTTTGCCGGACTTGACAGTATTCGTGATTGTATTGCTTTCCCAAAAAATAATTCAGGAAGGGATGTTATGATTGACGCACCTTCGGTAATTGATCAAAGTCAGTTGGATGAATTAAATCTGGTAATCGACATCAAAGAAAAGCAGCAGTAAAATAATTTACTATAAATCAATTAATTATGACTGAGAAGGAAATAAAAGACAAAGCTGAATTAATCGTTGAAGCTTTAGCTGCATTAAGTTTGGGAAAAGAACCAAATCTGTTGTCAGGGGAGGTTTTCAAAAAATTGTCCGGGCATCAAAATTTTGATAAAATTAAATCAGCATATATTGTTTATTTACAATCATTTGATGGAAATATTGATACACCGGAAGATATTAAACGTATGTTTGATTTCCGCTTAGAAATTGTAGGATTATTCGATGTGATTTAATTCGATTTACTTTTTGGGAATTTTTAATTGGCTGTGTATTTTATTATGCAGCCAATTTTATTTTTATACGCATAATAATCAATTGAAGTGACAGAGATATGGAAAGTCTTAGTTGTTAATTTGACATAATATAAATTATAGGAAATTTTAAATTTACAATCACATAAAAATAAAACGCTGATTAAATAAATAATCAGCGTTTTAGAACTATTTAAAAAGAATGCAAGCATTATTCATCTGCAGATTCTAATTCGATCATAATTGTATCTTTAGGAATACGATCGCCAACATTTACATTTATTTTTTTTATTTTTGCTGTAAACGGCATTTCAATTCTGTTCTGCATTTTCATTGCTTCGAGTATTAAAAGCGGATCACCTTCTTTTACAATATCACCTTCATTTATTGAAATCTGAATAATTGTACCTGGAATAAAAGATTGAATTTCGTATGGATTTGGTTCAATCCAAACCTTACGGCTTTTAAATTTTTTAGTAAGCTGTGTTTTGTATTTACGTGCAGTTACCGCAAAATCAACCAATTCAGGAGTTTCTATATTATTTTCTGACATTTTCTGTTATATTTAAATGATTATAAAACATTTTAACTGACTAATTTTAAGTTTAAGATAAATCAGAATGGAGGAACTCCGTGTTTTTTGTATGGACGATAATCATCTTTGTTTTTGGAAACTTCAAGTGCATGAAGCAACAAACCACGGGTTTCAAGAGGTTCAATAACAGCATCAATATAGCCTTTAGAAGCAGCTACAAATGGGTTTGCAAACTTATCGATATACTCCTGAACCTTTTGTTGACGCATTGCATCCTCGTCTTCGGCTTCCATAATTTCCTTACGGAAAATAATATTTGCAGCTCCTTCAGGACCCATTACCGCAATCTCCGCACTTGGCCATGCAAACATAAAGTCAGCTCCAAGGTGGCGAGAGTTCATTGCAATATAACCACCTCCGTAAGCTTTACGCAAAATTACAGTTACTTTAGGCACAGTTGCTTCAGAGTATGCGTAAAGCATTTTAGCACCATGGCGAATTACACCAGCATGCTCCTGATCTACACCTGGTAAATAGCCCGGCATATCTTCTAAAGTAATGATTGGAATGTTAAATGCATCGCAAAAACGAATAAAACGCGCTGCTTTGTCAGATGCATCGCAATCCAAAACACCTGCCAGATACATTGGCTGATTGGCTACAAAACCAACTGTTTCGCCATCCATGCGTCCAAAACCTATTACGATATTTGGAGCCCAAAGTTCCTGAACTTCAAGGAATTTTGATTCATCAGTCAATGCATAGATAACTTCCCGTACATCATAAGGTTGCTTTGGATCTGAAGGAATAATGTTTTCTATATTCTTTTTGAAAGTTGGAGTTTTGGGTTCAACTCTTGCAGCCTTCTGTTGATTACTGTGTGGAATTAAGGATACAAGTTCTTTAATCTGATCCAGACATTCTAACTCGCTCATAGCGTAAAAATGAGCATTACCGGTAATTTCGGCGTGTACACGTGCACCACCCAAATCTTCCTGCGAAATTTTTTCGCCTAATACGGTCTCAATTACATTCGGACCGGTAATAAACATTTTTGAAATATTTTCAACCACAAAAACAAAGTCAGTTAAAGCAGGCGAATATACAGCACCACCGGCACATGGACCAAGAATTACTGAAATTTGTGGAATAACTCCCGATGCCATTGTGTTGCGATAAAAAATCTCACCATAACCGGCTAATGCACCAATTCCTTCCTGAATACGTGCACCTCCAGAGTCGTTAATACCAATACATGGAACTTTCATTTTCAATGCATGATCCATTATTTTAGTAATTTTGCGGGCATGTTTCAGACCCAACGAGCCACCCATAACAGTAAAGTCCTGAGCATAAATACAGATAGGTGAACCATTTATTGTTCCTGTACCTGTAATAACTCCGTCACCGGCAAGAACTTTGTCATCCATACCAAAGTTACGCTCTTCGTGCTCAACAAAAAGGTCGTACTCATGAAACGAATCGGGATCTAAAAGCGTAAGGATACGTTCGCGGGCAGTTAATTTACCCATAGCTACTTGTTTTTCAATAGCTTTGTCGCCACCTCCTTTTTCAACAATGGCTTTCTTTTGACGTAATGCCAGAATGTTTTTCTTTAATGACATAATTGTTTTTTTTGATTAAACTTAAGAATTCAGGTTCGAAATCGCTTCGACCTTTTTTCAAAATTGCGTACAAAAGTAACACTTTTATTCCTAAAGTGAGCAATTTTAAGTCTATACTTATAAACAGAAAATTATAACTATTTTTTATTCAAATATTTAAGAGCATTTCTTCTACTGGCTATCATTCCGGGAGTATAATAATCCGCCTCAAAATTTTCTAAAATTGCAATCAGTTCAGGTTTTAGATCCGGTTCTATTTTGCAAAATCTGACTAACAGTTTTAATGATAAGGCCTGAACAGCAATAGGTTGATGCTCTGATGTCATCCATTCAAAGCACGAATTAAGTAAATCAACATTTATTGGGTTTGGGACAGGAAGTGAACAAAGTATGGAAAGAGAAAGTCGGTGTAAACCGTTATGTTTCGTTGTAAGTGCCAGCTGCGTAATTTGTTCTGTTTTTGATAAATCAATAAATTCGGGGAATTTCTGAATTATTTTTTCGCATGCCCATGCAGCTCTCCAGGCAATTTGTTTATCTTCATCAAAAATCAAATCGAAAACAGTCTGAAAATCATCTATATTATCATAAATGTTGGCTGCAACATTGTCAATTAATTTTCGGGATAAATTATTTTTGAGAAGATTTCTGTAATCCATAAATTAAAAATCTCGTAAACCGATTTAATTACCTGAAAATAATTTCTTTTATCACCTCTGCTCCTACCTCGCTGTTCAATGAATTCTTAATTTGTTCTCGGCTCAAAAATAAGTCGTGGCGCAGAACAGACGATGAAAGAGAAACATAAAGTACCCTGTTTTTAATCGAAATATCTGTAGTGTACTGTTTTATATTTTCACCAAGAACTTTCGGCCATGCGTCGAGAACATGCTTTTCGTTCAGCTTTTTATCCAAATGGTTACTTTTCAGTACCTGGTCGATGATTTCTCTCAAAGATTCAGTATTTCTTTTTCTCATTTATCTTAATTTTAAGACTCTACCAACACGAGCGCCTTCACTATAGTCCATTTGATTTAAATCATACAATTTTTGAATGCGAATGGCATAGTTTTGCGAAATAGTATACATTGTTTCGCCGTATTTAATTACGTGTGAATCATAGCCTTTAGCTGATTTTGATTTTTTACGTTGAATATATACCTGTGTTCCCGGCAGTAGCCTAATTCCCGGCTCGATTTCATTATATTCCCGAATCTTTTTTTCACTAACTCCAACCTCATCGGCTATACT
>JAYRXP010000105.1:0-2301 GCA_041917395.1 Paludibacter sp. | reverse complement strand
GAAAACAAGAACGAAACCAGCAATAAAAAATATTTAATTGTACGCATATTCTTTTATCTTATTCAAGTTCAAACAACAAATCATCATTCATTACTGATTGTCCTTCTTTGACATGTATTGCTTTTACAACCGCATCTTTTTCGCACAAAATGCTATTTTCCATTTTCATCGATTCGAGTGTCATAAGCAAATCACCTCTTTTCACCTGTTGGTTAAGCGACACGGCCACTTTCAGCACCACGCCGGGAAGAGGCGATTTTACAGCCTTCATACCAGCAGGTTTGGGAGTCGACACAGCGCTTACTGCAGTTGCAGGCTGATTGGGAGCCGGAGCTTTCACTTCAACAGCATCAGCACCTTCAAAATCAATCAATATGTCATCCTGCATTACCGACTGACCAGCCTGAACATGAATATTGCGAATTAGTCCATCGTGTTCCGCCAGAATGTTATTCTCCATTTTCATCGACTCCATAATCAGCAATACGTCACCACGTTTTACTTTCTGACCGGTAGTAACCATAATTTTCAGGATACTTCCGGGCAGTGGCGCTTTAATGGCATTGGCCACTACCGAACGTGCCGGAGTTTTGATAGATGTAACCTTACCTGCCGGTTTAATTGTCAGGTTCGATTTTTCCTGTTTTTCTATCTCCACTGTAAATGGAGTTCCGTTAACCTCTATTTCAGCAACATTACTCTCCACTTCGTTGACAGAAACTTCGTATTCGCTTCCGTTTATTTTGAATTTAAACTTCTTCATCTTTAATCGTTTTTTATCGTTGTAAATTATTTAATCCATAAATTTTTGAACTCCACGGCGAATAACGTCTTTCAACGGTTTTAATGGTAATTACAGCACTTTCCTCATCATGTTGTTCGGCATAAAAAAGATACAAAGCCATTGCTATTGCAGCGCTATCACCGGCGGTCAGATGCTCTTCCACCACTTCTCTTTTATTGCTTACCACAGCCGGATTGTTATTTGAATTTACTGTGGATACATTTTTTGAAACTTTTACTTTAGGCGCAACCAGTTTGCTGAAAAGATTCAAAACAAAAACAATAAGAATAAGAAGGACAAAAACCATTACAAAAGAAAAACTTACCACATCGAGTGCATTCGTCCAATCAATTTTTAATAGTAACATAATGTCGACAGTTTAAAGTGGAATATTTGAATGTTTCTTCAATGGATTCAGAACTTTTTTGGTTTGAAGCGCCTGGAATGCACGTATCACGCGGAAACGTGTATTTCGGGGTTCAATTACATCGTCGATATAACCCAAAGCAGCAGCCTGGTACGGATTAGCAAATTTTTCGTTGTACTCGTCCACTTTATCGGCAATAAACCGGGCCTTTTCTTCAGGATCTTTGATAGCATTAATTGCACGTCCTTCGAGCACCTCAATAGCACCTCCTGCACCCATTACAGCAATTTCGGCTGTTGGCCATGCATAATTGAAGTCACCACGAAGTTGCTTACAGCTCATTACATCATGTGCTCCACCGTAGGATTTACGCAAAGTAACGGTAACTTTGGGCACTGTAGCCTCACCAAAAGCGAACATAAGTTTAGCTCCGTGAATAATAATTCCGGCATACTCCTGAGCCGAACCCGGAAGGAAGCCGGGAACGTCGACAAGCGTAAGTATCGGGATATTAAATGCATCGCAGAAACGAACGAAGCGTGCAGCTTTACGCGAAGCGTCACAGTCGAGTACACCAGCCAAAAACTTAGGCTGATTGGCAATAATTCCGGTAGAAACGCCATTAAAACGGGCAAAACCAACAATGATATTGCGTGCATAATCAGCATGAACTTCCAGAAACTTTTCGTTATCCACAATTCCGCTGATCACATCTTTCATATCATAAGGGATATTCGGATTATTGGGAACAATTGAATTCAGAATATCGTCCAGACGATTTATCGGGTCGTTGCAGATTTCAATTGGAGCTTCCTCCAGATTATTTTGAGGAATGTACGAAATCAATTCTCTTATTTTGTTAATTCCTTCTTCTTCATCATCAACTCTGAAATGAGAAACACCTGACTTACAAGCATGAACATCAGCACCTCCCAAATCTTCAATCGAAATATCTTCACCGGTAACAGATTTCACAACCTTTGGTCCGGTTACGAACATGTACGAATTTTGTTCAGTCATCAGAATAAAATCGGTAAGTGCCGGCGAATAAACCGCACCACCCGCACAAGGACCGAAAATAGCTGAAATCTGAGGAATAACACCGGAAGCAAGAATATTACGTTCGAAGATTTCGGCGTAACCAGCCAGT
>JAYRXP010000104.1:0-4503 GCA_041917395.1 Paludibacter sp. | reverse complement strand
GACTACACTCCGGGAATTTTTGAAATAAAAATGAGTTATTACGATCCCAAAAACACAAATCAGGTACACACCACACTGGCGAAACAGCTGGCTTTGTACGTCACCATGTATAGTCCACTGCAAATGGCTGCCGACCTGCCCGAAAATTACGCAAAACGCATGGATGCATTTCAGTTTATAAAAGATGTGGCTGTGGATTGGGACGCAACCAACTACATTGAAGCTGAACCCGGTGATTACCTGACTGTGGCACGCAAAGAGAAAAATTCTGACAACTGGTTTATTGGTGCCATTACCGACGAAAATGCACGCACAGCCACAATTCCGCTCAGTTTTTTAGATGCTAAAACAACTTATATGGCTACTATTTATTGCGATGCTCCCACCGCTCATTGGAAATCGAATCCCATGGCGTACGATATTTATCAATTAAAAGTAACCAGTAAAACTATTCTGAAACAAAAATTAGCTGCAGGTGGTGGTGTGGCTATCAGCATTAAAAAAGTAACAAAATAAGCAGAAATAAATAGCTGCAAACGAAAAGAGCCTGACAGAATTCTTAATCTGTCAGGCTCTTCGCTTATTCAAAAAACGATCTGTTTATCAAATCAATTCTTTTTGTTTCAGGATAAATTCCATTTCCGATTGCACTTTGGCTGCTTCACGGCGGGCTGCTTCGGCAAAATCAGATTCGTCGGAAGCATAAATTATCTGACGTGAGGAATTTACCAGCAACCCACACGAACTGTTCAATCCGTAACGACAAACTTCTTCCAAACTTCCACCCTGAGCACCTACACCCGGCACCAAAAGAAAATGTTCGGGAATAATGGCACGAATATCTGTAAGCATCTCAGCCTTTGTGGCTCCCACAACATACATCATATTATCAGCAGTACCCCACTTTAGCGAGGTTTTGAGCACTTTTTCGAAAAGACGTTCGCCGGTTTCGGCATCGCGTATAAACTGAAAATCGAATGCACCTTTATTTGATGTCAGTGCAAGTAAAGTTACCCATTTACCTTCGTAGGTCAGAAATGGAGTTACCGAATCTTCGCCCATATAAGGTGCTACTGTTACTGAATCCACATCCATTGCTCCGAAAAATGTACTGGCGTACATAGCCGAAGTATTCCCGATATCGCCACGTTTGGCATCGGCAATGATGAACTGATCGGGATAATTTGCGCGAATATATTCAACTGTGCGTTCCAACACATCCCAACCCTGCAGGCCAAGACTTTCGTAAAAAGCCAGATTGGGTTTATAAGCTACGCACAAATCGGCTGTGGCATCAACAATCGCTTTGTTAAATGCAAAAATCGGGTCCTCAGATTCGTCGTATAAAAATTCGGGAATTTTTGTGGCATCGGTATCTAAGCCAACGCATAAAAACGTTTTTTTACGCTGAATATTTTCAAATAATTCTTGCCTGGTCATTATTTATTTCGTGTTTAGAGATGAACAAATTAGTTATTTACTGAAATTCTCAAAGCTGAATTACAATTCGCTTTCTTTAAGTCGTTCGGCATTTTCAGCCACAATCAACTGATCGATAACACCCTGAATATCACCATTCATAAACGCACTCAGGTTGTAAATCGTAAAATTGATACGGTGATCGGTAATTCGGCCCTGTGGATAGTTGTAGGTTCGTATCTTTGCCGAACGGTCGCCTGTCGAAACCATTGTTTTTCGTTTCGAACCAATTTCGTCGAGGTATTTCTGATGTTCGATAGCATAAATACGCGAGCGCAACTCTATCATTGCCTTCGCCTTATTTTTGTGTTGCGATTTTTCGTCCTGACATTGCACCGTGATTCCTGTAGGGATATGTACCAGTCGGATAGCCGAATAAGTGGTATTAACCGACTGTCCACCTGCTCCCGACGAGCAAAAAGTATCCACACGCACATCCGATTCCTTCAGTTCAATATCAAACTCCTCGGCTTCGGGCAATACAGCCACTGTTGCAGCCGATGTATGTACACGTCCCTGTGTTTCGGTTTGAGGAACACGCTGCACGCGGTGTACACCCGATTCGTACTTCAATGTACCGTATACATTTTCGCCCGAAACGGTAAAGATTATTTCTTTAAAACCACCTGATGTCCCTTCGCTTATATTCGTAATTTCGAGTTTCCAGCGTTTTGTTTCGCAGTATTTTGCATACATTTTAAACAAATCGCCGGCAAAAATAGCAGCTTCGTCGCCACCGGTTCCACCTCTTATTTCCACAATAGCATTTTTATTATCCTCGGGATCGGCAGGAATAAGCAGAAGCTTAATAGTTTCTTCCATCTGCGGAATACGCGGTTCAATATCTTCAACTTCGGCCTTTGCCATTTCGCGCATTTCAGGATCATTTTCGGTATCCAGAATTTCCCTTGCCTCAGCTAAATGCGCCATTGCCAGTTCATATTCGCTTTTGGCAGAAAGTATGCGTTCGAGATCGTGATATTCTTTATTTAATTTTACAAAGCGCTTCTGATCCGATATGACGGATGGGTCGGTAATAAGTGTCGATATTTCGTCGAACTTATGTTGTAGTCCCTCCAGTTTTTCTAAAAGCGTTTTTTCAGCCATTTATTTTAAAAATTTTAAATTTTAAGTTAGAAATTGGATATTAAGAAAATAAGAAATTGGAAATTAGGGAATTACCGTATCTGCCCATCAACACATCACATCATCACATCAACAAATCATCACATTAACTCATCATTTTTGTCCTTTTTTCGGCTTCTTCCTTAATATTTTTCAACATCTGTCGCAGCCTCCATTCCAAAATTGTTTTGTAGCGTGTCTGGGTAACAAAAATATCAAAAAACCATGCAAAACGTATGTTGGTAGCTATTTGTACGTAACCATTTTTGTGTGTACCTTTCGGAACAAAATAAAAAGAACCACGCAATGTGCGTATAAACAAGTTGGGCGAAGCAAGGTCCAGTCTTACTTCTCTCCGTCCGTTTGTAAAATTCCGGAGCGTGAGTTTTGTATCCACTATCAGGTCTTTGAAAGTAGTTACGCCCGGAACTATCACATCGCCAACGCCTTTCAGTATGCCGGTTTGTTTGTTGTATCGTGTTTCCTTGAAGTCGAAAACCAGTAATTCGTCTTTTTCATTGGCAAGACTCATGCCTTTTAAACCCCATTTAAACAAGCCTTTAATATCGCTGCACATTTGCTGTACGAAAAGATTAATTACTTCATTCGAAATACTGTCGTTTGCAGTAATTCCCAGCTGACAAAAAGTTGTAAATTCACCATTTGCATACTTAGTCGATATAGAATCGTTGGGCGATGCTACACTTTTCGGGGTTACAAAAAAGAGTAAACAATACAGCAGCAGGAATTTAATTAATTTCATACAATTGTTCTAAAGCGCTTGCAAAAGTACCAATTATTTACCGCATATAAAAATACGGACACAAAAAAAGCTGCAGTACAAACCACAGCTTTATTTTGTATTATTTTCTAAAGCGAAAATTCCTTGCAGATAGCATCCACCATATCTGTTTTTTCCCAGGTAAAAAGTTCCACTGTTTTACAAAACTCATTGCCATTTCCATCTTTGAAGCATTTCTCCACAACTACCGGCGTGCGGCCAACATGTCCGTACGAAGCAGTTTCTTCGTATATAGGATTGCGAAGTTTAAGTCTTTCTTCGATAGCTTTTGGGCGCATATCAAAAAGTTTTTCGATTTTAGCCGCAATCTCGCCATCGTTGAGTTTTACCTGAGCCGTACCGTAAGTATTTACATAAAGATTCATGGGTTTGGCCACACCAATAGCGTAAGCCACCTGCACCAGCACTTCGTTTGCCAGGCCTGCAGCAACTATATTTTTAGCAATATGGCGTGCTGCATAAGCTGCCGAACGATCCACTTTTGAAGGATCTTTTCCTGAGAAAGCGCCACCTCCGTGTGCCCCTTTTCCGCCGTAGGTATCTACAATAATCTTACGTCCGGTGAGTCCAGTATCGCCGTGAGGTCCGCCAATAACAAACTTTCCGGTTGGATTCACGTGCAACACATAATCGCCTTTGAATAAATCGGCAAACTGAATATCCAATGCTTTCACACGCGGAATAAGAATATCTTCCACATCCTGACGAATTTTAGCGAGCATTTCTTCGTCGGCCTCAGCCTGCGATTTCTGAGCTGTAGGCTGTATAAAATCGTCGTGTTGCGTGGATACTACAATTGTATTTACTTTTACCGGCTGATTATTATCGTCGTATTCGATGGTAACCTGCGATTTGGAATCGGGACGAAGGTAAGTCATAACTTTTCCTTCCCGACGAATAGCTGCCAGTTCTTCCACCAGCGCGTGCGAAAGGTCTAATGCTATCGGCATCAGATTTTTTGTTTCGTTGGTTGCATATCCAAACATCATACCCTGGTCGCCGGCACCCTGGTTCATAGGGTCTTCGCGTTCAACTCCACGGTTTATATCGCCTGATTGTTCGTGAAGGGCCGAAAAAATTCCGCATGCATTTCCGTC
>JAYRXP010000103.1:0-12462 GCA_041917395.1 Paludibacter sp. | reverse complement strand
TTTGGTTTGCCCGGTAGGCGTCGACGGCTTTTTTTACAGAACCGTGAATCAGTAAAATATTTTTGGCATTTTCGTAGTCCAATCCAAGTTCATCTATAATCATTCGTGTTCCTCTATCCACTAATTTGGCATTCGAAAGCTGCATGTTCACCATTTTGTTACCTTTAACGCGTCCCAACTGAATCATCGTGACGGTGGTAATCATGTTCAGCACCAATTTTTGAGCAGTTCCCGATTTAAGCCGGGTACTTCCGGTAACAAACTCGGGGCCAACAACAACCTCAATTTTAATATCAGCTTCGTCTGATACCGGCGAATTCGGGTTGCAACTAATCGAAGCTGTTAAAATACCGTTTTCCCGGGCTTTGCGCAAAACCCCAATCACATAAGGAGTTGTTCCCGAAGCAGCTATCCCGATTACAACATCATTTTTATTAATATTCTTTTCGAGCAATTCTTCCCAGCCGCGTTCTAAGTTATCTTCGGCATTTTCCACCGGATTGCGAAGCGCGGTGTCGCCTCCGGCAATCAGTCCGTTCACAAAATGGGGCGACATGCCAAAGGTCGGAGGGATTTCCGAAGCATCGAGTACGCCCAGTCGTCCGCTTGTGCCGGCACCCATGTAAAAAATGCGTCCGCCCCGTTTCATGCGTTCCACAATTTTGCTTACCAGCAATTCTATCTGAGGAATTGCCTTTGCCACAGCCAGCGGAACTTTTTGATCTTCTTCGTTCATTTCGGTAAGAAGTTCCGAAATTGTTTTTTTATCCAGATTATCGTGCAGCGATGTTTGTTCGGTTATTTTGATAAATTGTGCCATAAATTTGCAAAAGACAAAGTGATTTATTCAGCGTGATATGCAATCAGTCCCGACATTGGATTTTGTTCGGTTTTTGAAACTGTAAAGCCCTGGTTTTTGGCAACCTCTTCTAATATTTCCCTGAAATGGTGAGCCACAGAGCCGATAAAGCCAACCTTTTTGCCTTCGGGGTATTGGAGTATGTTGCGTTTGAAAAAGCTTTCGAAACCCTGATATACAATATTGTAGATAGCTGGCTCTTCAATGTTTTCGGACAAAAACGGCGTAAACTGTGCCAGAAAGCGATTGGGGAATGGTTTTTTATAAACATATTCCATAATCACGGCCGGAGTAAGGTCGTATTGTTCGAAAAATTTCTTCGCCAACTGTTCAGGCAACTGCTTTTTAAGGCAATCGGCAACCAATGTTTTGGAGAGTACAGCACCGCTTCCTTCGTCGCCAAGCATAAACCCGAGTGGCGATACATTTTCAACTATTTGTTTGCCATCATAATAGCATGAATTTGAGCCGGTTCCGAGAATGCAGGCGATACCTTCCTCTCTTCCGAAAAGTGATCGGGCAGCTCCCAGCAAATCACTCTGAATCTCGATCACAGCATCAGGAAAATGCTTGCCCAGCGCATTGGCTACCAATGCTTTTTTTTCAGGGAACGAACAACCGGCCCCATAAAAAGTGATGGATTTAATGCTGTAATCCGCTACTTTTGGTTTCAAACGCTTCTCTATTTCTTCCGAAATTTCGAGTTCGTTTTGGTAAAAAGGGTTAATTCCCAGTGTATAAATTTCTTTCAAAACAGATTTTCCATCTGTCAGACTCCAGTTTGTTTTGGTCGATCCGCTATCTGCAATTAGTTGCATGTTTCTTCAAATTTATTTTAGTAATTTTACTGCGCAAAATAACACAAAATTATTGACTTCACCAAAGATATATTAAACAATATGGGGATAGCGGACGTATTGCACTTTTTGATTTAAATAATTTAATATATATTTGTGCGGAATTTATAAACAGGTGGATTATTAATAAATATATTTACTATTTTACAGCAAAAAAACACTTCAAAAAATATTATGATGACACAAATTAATTGTTTTATTCCATTCAGTAACAGTGCACAGGCACACGAAACCATTGCTGCATTAAACGAATCTTCAATTGTCAACCGCATATATTTGCTCTCGGCAGATTCAGCTGCTGTTGCACCTGCGGGTTGTGAACTTATTCATATCGATTCGTTACAAAGCACGGCTACTTTACGCAAAATTGCTGAAAAATCGGATGTTCATTACACACTTATTTACACGAAGTATACCACCTTGCAACTGGGTCAGTATGCGCTGGAGCGCTTTGCCAAAATTGCGAATGATACGCAGGCCGGTTTGGTATATTCCGATTATTATCAGGTGGTTGATGGCGTACGTTCAAATCATCCGGTAATCGATTATCAGGAAGGTTCACTTCGCGACGATTTTAACTTTGGTTCGGTGCTGTTTTACAATTCAAAACGACTGTGTAAAGCTGTTGAAAAAATGAACGATGACTACAAGTTTGCGGGTTTGTACGACTTACGTCTGAAAGTTTCGCGCAAAGCAGAATTATTTCATATCAACGAGTATTTATACGCTGAAGTGGAAACTGATACCCGAAAAAGCGGCGAAAAACAGTTCGATTATGTCGATCCGAAAAACCGCGCTGTTCAGATCGAAATGGAACAGGCATGTACCAGTCATTTGAAAAAAATCGGTGCCTATCTCGAACCCGAATTTACTAAAATCGAATTCAGCGAAACGAATTTTCCCGTCGAAGCGTCGGTTATTATTCCGGTTCGAAACCGTGTAAAAACCATCGACGATGCTATTCGCTCGGTGCTTTCGCAAAAAGCGAATTTTGAATTTAACCTGATTGTGGTTGATAACTTTTCGAACGACGGAACTTCGGAGATTATTGAAGAAATCGCAAAAACAGATTCCCGCTTAATACATATAATCCCTGAGCGTAATGATTTGGGCATTGGTGGTTGCTGGAATGCCGGCGTTGATTCTCCGCTTTGCGGAAAATTTGCCATACAGCTCGACAGCGACGATGTATATCAGGACGAAACCACGTTGCAGAAAATTGTGGATGCGTTCTACGAACAAAACTGCGCTATGGTTATCGGTTCGTACACCATGACGAATTTTGCCATGGAAACAATTCCTCCCGGACTTATCGACCACAAAGAATGGACGCCCGAAAACGGCAGAAATAATGCCTTACGCATAAACGGCTTAGGTGCACCACGCGCTTTCTACACTCCTGTTCTGCGCGAAATAAAAGTGCCAAACACCAGCTATGGCGAAGATTACGCACTCGGACTCGCCATCAGCCGCGAATACCAGATTGGTCGCATCTACGATTCGGTGTATATGTGCCGCCGCTGGGACGAAAACTCAGATGCCTCACTCGATGTGGTAAAAATGAACGGACATAATTTCTATAAAGATAAAATCAGAACGATAGAGTTGAAGGCGAGAAAGAAATGAAAACTCCGCCCCAAGCCCCTAAAGGGGAAATATTGAAATGAATTGGATTGGGCTTTAGCCAAAAGGTTATGAAAGGCAGAATAATACAATTTAGATTTCTCCCGATGGTCGAAATGACAGGGTGCTTTGTTTAGACAAATCCGTCGTCAACCGTTAATACAAACAATGAGTTTTTCTTACGACGGGTTCGGGAGTCGCTTTGAACCGTCGCCAATGGAATGGTTCTGTTTTGAATTACAGTCGGGCGACGGTATTCCATCTTATATTATGCCATTGTCATCCCGATACGAAGTGAGGGATCTAATGGTAACACGGAATAATAAATGAATTAGTCTAAAGGCTGAAATACATTCCCTATTTAATTTCCTCCGGCTTCCGATATATCGGAACAAATGGCGCAGGAGGCAAAGCTTGGGGCAGAACAATAAAGAAGAAATGAAATTAAATACGCAAATAAAAAACCTTTTTAATTCTCAGATTGGAGATTGGGAATTAGCCCGCACCAATTTTGCCGGCCTTCAGACCGTCCAAACCAAATCTTTTTCGTTTGACGATTTCGAGGTGCGGGTACAGTTTAATCCGGCTCGAATCGTTTCGTCGGGTGCTAAGGTGGATGCCAAAACCATTGCTGAGCGCAAGTGTTTTTTATGTGCAGCTAATCGACCATTGGAGCAAAAAGCCCTGGAATTTGGCGATTACGAAATTTTGGTAAATCCTTTCCCTATTTTCCCGGAGCACTTTACCATTCCGCGAAAAGAGCATGTCGACCAGCAAATTCTTCCGTATTTTACCAATATGCTGGAGCTGGCAAAGGTAATGGACGATTACCTGCTGTTTTACAATGGTCCGAAGTGCGGCGCATCAGCGCCTGATCACATGCATTTTCAGGCAGGCACAAAGGATTTTCTGCCGTTGGTGAGCGATTACAAACGATTAAAGAATACGCATACCGATTTGCTGGTTACGACTGAAAAAATGCAGTTGCTACAGATGAAAAACTACCTGCGAACGGTTTATTGCATCGAGTCGAATGATATTGAAAGTGCCAGAGATGCGTTTGAAAACCTCTCCCTAACCCTCTCCAAAGGAGAGGGAATAATGAATAATGAAACTTTAATGTCATTATTAAAGGACACTTCTCCCCTCTCCCCGGGGAGAGAGGTCGGGGGTGAGGTCATGATGAATATCGTTTGCCTTTTTGAAAACAATAAATGGCTTGTCTTTGTGCTTCCACGTAAGGCATTTCGCCCGTGGCAATACACAGCCGAAGGCGATAAACAATTGCTCGTAAGCCCGGCAACTGTAGAGATGTGTGGGATTTTTATCACACCTATCGAAAGTCATTTTGAACGTATTACGAAAGAAGATGTGCAAAGCATACTTGAACAATGCGCCAGGTAGTTTAAATAGTTGTATTTATTGTTGATAAACTTATATTTATAAGTATTATGCTTATACAAATATATTATTTATAAATATTAAAAAGCAACATGCTGGGTTTAGTATGTATTTCAGCTGCTATAATAGATAAAAAAACTACTGGTATTGCTTTTAGTACAGCTATTATATGTATATTTGCCATAATATAAGCTTAATAACATGGATACTCGCAAAAAGAACAAATTAGTTTCAACAAATGCCTACCCGCACAATGGCGAAGTGCTCAAAAAGTATTTTAAGGAGCATAATGTAAATCGTGCCGAACTGGCCCGACAATTAGGTGTATCTCCTACTACGGTTATGCGCTATTTCGATAGTCAGTCATTACAATTGGGTATTTTATGGAAAATCAGTCAGGCACTGAAACACAATTTCGTTGCAGAATTGGGCGAACAATTAACGGTTGATTATGCTACTGCCTGCGAAATTGACTTGAAAAACCAGCTTGCAGAATTAAAAAAGCAGATGGAGAAAATGGAAATTGAACTTTCGGTTTATAAAAATATTGTAGGAAAATGATTCAATCCGAACCAATCATAAATGTAGGCATATTGTCGGCTGCAAAAATTGAATTTGTGCTGAATGGTATGTTTAAAGACGCAGAAGGTCATCAATACACCGGCAATTTTGCGGCTGAATTCGTCGATGGCAAAATCCGTTTCAACGGTATTTTAGCCAATGAAATAACCTTTGAGCCGGTTTCGGGCGATGCATCATTCGACCTGATTGATGTGGTAATTGGTATCAATTTTCACTGGGAACGCAAAGAAAATCAACGGTTCAACGGAAGTTTGAAATTGATAATTGAAAATGAACAACTAACCGCAATCAATCGTGTAGGAGTTGAAGACTACCTCACAAGTGTAATTTCGAGCGAAATGAGTGCCACCGCTTCGGACGAGTTGCTGAAAGCGCATGCCGTGATTTCTAGGAGTTGGTTGCTTTGTCCTTTGCAAAAATCAAGAACAAAGAGCAAAGAACAAAGAACAAAGACACAAAACACGGAACGCGAAACACAAAACGCGAAACGAATTATAAAGTGGTACGAGCGTGATGCACACACCAACTTCGATGTTTGTGCCGACGATCATTGCCAGCGCTATCAGGGTATTACGCGTGCGTCGACCGAAGCTGTCCGCAAGGCCATTGAAGCTACACGCGGCGAAGTATTGTGGGCCGGAGGTGAAATTTGCGATGCCCGTTTCTCCAAGTCGTGCGGCGGCGCTTCCGAAACTTTTGAAAACTGTTGGGCACCGGAGCATTATTCGTATCTGACTAAAGTAATTGACAACCCCACTGCGCCCGAAGGTTTTGAGCAGGATTTGACCATAGAAGCAAATGCCGAACACTGGATTCGCCAATCGCCGGAAGCCTTTTGCAACACCACCGACAAAAAAGTACTGGCACAGGTACTCAATAACTACGATCAGGAAACCACCGATTTTTACCGCTGGAAAGTGGAATACACGCAAGCCGAAATTTCGGAATTGCTGGCTCGTCGTTCGGGCATCGATTTTGGTGAAATTGTGGATTTAGTTCCCGTAAAGCGTGGAGAATCAGCCCGGTTAATCGCGCTCAAAATTATTGGTACTAAACAAACCATCACCGTTGGCAAAGAGCTCGAAATCCGCAAATGGTTGTCGAATTCGCATTTGTACAGTTCGGCTTTTGTGATTGATAAATTTGATTTAATCAATGGCATTCCGCAAAAGTTTGTCCTTGCCGGAGCCGGCTGGGGACATGGCGTAGGACTTTGCCAGATTGGGGCCGCCGTTATGGGCGAAAAGGACTATAAATACGACGAAATATTGATGCATTATTTTAGAAATTCAGAATTAAAAACAATATATGGAAAATAAAAAATCACCGTGGTCATGGGTTCCTTCGCTGTACTTTGCGCAGGGAATACCTTATTTTTTGGTAAACATGGTTCCTGTAGTAGCATTTAAAGATATGGGCGTAAACAATGCCGACATTGCCCGATACACCAGTTTACTGTACTTACCGTGGACACTCAAAATGCTGTGGGGTCCTTTTGTTGATACAAAATCGACAAAACGTAACTGGGTATTGGCTACACAACTTATAATGGCGGCATTGTTTCTGGCATTTGGTTTTGCGCTGCAATTACCTAATTTCTTCCTGATTACCATGATTATTCTGGGTATAATTGCCTTTACATCGGCCACACACGATATTGCTGCTGATGGTTTTTATATGATTGCGCTTTCGGAACAACATCAAAGTTCATTTGCCGGCATACGAAGCACTTTCTACAGGGTATCCAACTTCTTTTGCAATAGTTTTATTGTTTGGTTTGCCGGATATCTGATTCAACATTCCTACTCGCCGGACAAAGCCTGGACATTTGCCTATAATTTTGCGGCCATTTTGTTTGCTTTGGTATTTCTGTACCACAAATTTATTTTGCCAAAACCGACACAGGACGCAGAAGTAATAACTACTGCAACAGACACAGCAACAGAGAAACCATCAGCAAAAGAAGCTTTTGTTTCATTCTTCAAGCAACCGGGCATTATTGCGGTGGTTGTATTTATTCTCACGTTCCGAATGGGAGAAGCATTTCTGATAAAACTGGCTGTTCCGTTCTTTAAAGATGCCCGCGAAATTGGCGGAATGGGCTTTACAACCGAAGATGTGGGTGTAATTTATGGTTTTGGGGTAACTGCCATCATTGCTGGAGGTATTCTAGGCGGCCTGATAGTTGCCAAATACGGATTGAAAAAACTGATCTGGTATATGGCTCTTATTATCAATATCCCGACAATTGTCTATAGCATTCTGGCATTTATTCGTCCTGACTCCGTTACTGCAACGGTGCCTTTGGTTGCCGTAGAGCAGTTCAGTTATGGGTTTGGCTATACAGCTCTGATGATTTACATGATGCAAATTTCGAAAGGGAAGTACAAGACCACACACTTTGCCATTGCAACCGGAATTTCGGCTCTGGGTATGATGATACCCGGATTTTTCAGCGGCGATTTACAAATGACAATTGCAAATATGTTCCCCGGACTGGGTTATCAATACTTCTTTATATTAACCGTTTTATTAGGAATTCCCGGGATTATAACATTGTTGTTTGTTCCGCTGGAAGAGAAGGAGGTAAAAAGTTAGAAACAGACAATATACCGGAATAAGGATGACCTGATAAGTTTTAAAATAGAAGGAAATGATGTTCTGAAAGACGCTTCAGCCACAGCCGTGTATGGCGAAAAGGGGAAAAACGGAGTGATAGTGATTCGGACGAAAAAGTAATTATATTCACATAGAAAGTCTCATTTTGAATGAGGCTTTCTATGTGTTTAACAGCTATTTTTATTCATTTTCCTCGTAGTAGTACGAGTAATCAATGCCTTTCAGATACATTTCGCGATTGTTGATTTGGTCAGTCAAAGCGTTTTGGAGTAAGTTTTTCAGCGGGTTATTGTTTACAGAACTTGCAATCATGGCATTCATATATTCTTTTTTGCCGATCCGACTCCAATCAACACATTTTTTCAGCCGTTTTTTTAGTATTAAATCCAGCCAGATTCGGGTGCTTCGACCATTGCCTTCCATAAACGGGTGGGCCATATTCATTTCAGTATATTTGTCAACAATCTCATCGAAGGTGTTTTCGGGCATTTGTTCAATCTGTTTTAAAGTGTCACCCAGAAAATGAGATACGGCAAACTGAAAACCACCTTTGGAAATATTCTTTTGCCTTATTTGCCCGGCAAAAGGATATAAACCACCAAACAAATAAGCATGAATCTGTTGCAAACCTGAAGCAGTGCCCACTTCAATGCTGTCTATAAAAGAACTTTCGAACAGTGCGTAGGCTTTTGTTTTGCTTTTTCCGTCGATACTTTCGGGGCTATAAGTAAACCAATCGATAAAACGGTTGGCTTTGATACCCGGAAACTGTTTGCCTAAAGCAATAATACCTTCGTAATCAAGCATATCTGACAAATATCTTTTACCATCATTTGCATGGAGCTTCAGTTGGGTAGTGAGACTAACCAACTCACTATTCTCTTTCCTGAGTTTTGCTTTCAGGTATTTCCAATAATTCCGGGTTTTTGCGTAGTCGTCCTGATTTGTCAGAACTGCAACTATATCTAAAACCGAAAACCACCACTTACTATTTTCTTCGTCCCAAACGGCACGAACTTCGCGGTCGTCAAAGAAGCGTATGGATATTTTAGAATTCGTAGCCATTTTCAGTTTCGTTGTATGCTCTTTTTTTGAATAGTATTTGAGGCAAAGATACACAAAATGTTCAGAAAACAGAGTCCGCTTCTTTTCTAAATTTATAGTTTTCAGTGCTTTTTGCCTTTTTACTGACAATGTTTTTATTGAATAAATCATTTGTTTATAGTTAAATAAAGTTAATACTAAATATTTTCTATATTCATTATACGTCTGATATACTGATAATTATAATACTTTGCATAACACATTTATATCTATAGCAATGTACTATGTATTGCATAGTAGTATATAACACTATATATTTGCAGCGTAATTCAATATGATGATGTGTTGATTAAAGAATGAAGTAATTAAAAATAGTTCAAAATAAAAAAACAATTGAGCCAAAATGCTCACTCCCTCTCTTTCTTAAAAGTCCCTCTCCTTTTGGAGAGGGATTTAGGGTGAGGTGTTAAATTACAAACTAAAGAATGATAGACTTAACCAACATCAACAAAACCTACTACACCGAAGCCACTTCGCTTCATGTACTGAAAGGAATTGACCTGCATATTAGTGCCGGCGAATATGTTTCGATTATGGGTGCCTCGGGTTCCGGAAAATCAACTTTGCTGAATATTTTGGGCATTCTGGATAATTACGATACGGGTGAATATCTGTTGAATAATACGCTGATTAAAAACCTGAGCGAAAAGCAGGCAGCGGCATACCGTAACGAAATGATTGGTTTTGTTTTCCAGTCCTTCAATCTGATCAATTTTAAAAATGCGTTGGAAAACGTGGCCTTGCCGCTTTATTATAAAAATGTGAGTCGCAAACGCCGTAACATTGTGGCTATGGAATATCTGGACATGATGGGCTTGCGCGATTGGGCTACACACATGCCAAGCGAAATGTCCGGCGGACAAAAACAACGTGTGGCGATTGCGCGTGCCATTATTTCGCAACCTAAAATTCTGCTTGCCGACGAACCTACCGGTGCACTCGACAGTCACACCACTGTAGAAGTAATGAAAGTGCTCCGCGAACTGAATAACAATGGCCTCACAACCATTATCGTAACCCACGAAAAATCGGTTGCCGACGAAACCCGCAAAATCATTCATATCAAGGATGGAATGATTGAGAATATTGAACAACGCGTTTGAAATTCCACGTTTCGCGTTTCGTGTTAAAAAAACGCGAAACATGAAACCAGAAACACGAAACAAATATGAATACTTTACAGGAAATATTAGCCGGATTAAAACACAATAAACTGCGAACGGTCCTCACAGGATTATCTGTTTCGTGGGGAATTTTTATCCTTATTGTGTTGCTTGGTGCGGGCAACGGACTGAAAAACGGAGTTACTTCCAATTTTAGTCAGCGGGCAACCAATACCGTACAAATGTGGGCAGGCGAATCGTCGATGCCATTTCAGGGATTAAAAAAAGGTCGCTCGCTGGATTTCTCGGAAAAAGAAATTGGCACTGTGGAAGATAATCTGGAAGAAGCAACCACCGAAACAGGCATTATCGAAAAGCAGTCAACTATCAGTTTTGGTGCCGAATATGGTTCGTATCAGGTGGTGGGCTGCAATCCGGAGTACGAACATATCTTTAACCTGAAATTCGAACCCGGAAACGGACGTTTTATGAATCCGCTCGATTTGAGCGCCAACAAAAAGGTGGTGGTTATCGATAAAAAAATTCAGGAGGTGCTTTTCAAGGATAAAAATCCGCTGGGACAACACATCAAAGTAGGGTCAATTATGTTTCAGGTAATTGGCGTAAATACCAAAAAAGACCGCTGGGGCGATGGGAAAGCATATATTCCGTTTACAACTGCTCAGTTGATTTATAACCCAAACCGGAAATTCCGAAGCATCGCCATGTCGGTTAGTGGACTGGAAACTGAAGAAGCCAACGATCAGTTCAACGATAAACTAAAGAAAAACATGTCGCAATCGTTGCGCTTCGATCCGAAAGATACACAGGCACTTTGGGTGTGGAACTCGCAACGTAATTATATCGAAACCATGAAAATTTTCGGAGGAATAACGATTTTTGTTTCCATAATAGGCATTTTTACGTTGATTGCAGGCATTGTAGGCGTGAGTAACATTATGTTGGTGTCGGTAAAAGAGCGTACCCGCGAATTCGGAATCCGGAAAGCCATTGGTGCTCCTCCGTCACACATTTTACGCTCAATTATTGTTGAGTCAATTTTAATAACCGGAGTATTCGGATACATAGGCATGATGATGGGAATCGGACTTACAGAGTTTATCAACTATATACTGATGCAGTCGGCTGCCGGAAATCCGGACGGAATGTCGGTATTTAAAGACCCGACCGTGTCGCTTAGTTATGTTTTGGTTTCCACTACGATACTGATTATTGCAGGCGTAATAGCCGGATATATGCCAGCCAGACGGGCCGTACGGATTAAACCGATAGAGGCAATGAGGGAGGAGTGATGTGTTAATGTGGTGATGAGTTGATCCGTCAGTCGACGGACAAGTTGTGATAATTAGAAAATAAGAAACTAAGAAAATGAGTAAATTAAATTTTATAAAGACACTTTTCGATCTCGATCGCTGGCAGGAAATCTGGATTACGATTACGCATAATAAATCGCGTAGTGTGCTTACGGCTTTTGGGGTGTTTTGGGGAATGTTTATGCTTGTGGCTATGGTGGGTGCCGGTGTGGCGCTGGAGCGCGGCATGAATTCGCAAATCGAAGGTTTTGCAACAAACTCCTGCTTTGTGTGGACGGAGCAAACATCCGAACCTTACAAAGGCTTCAAAAAAGGCCGCCAGTGGAATATCCAAAACGAAGACATCCCGATTCTTTTGAATAATGTTCCTGAAATACAGTATCTTGCTCCGGTATTGTTTGGGGGTGGCGGAACCAATAATGTTACCCGAAACGACAAAGCAGGTTCGTTCAGTGTAAAAGGAAATTATCCGGCTTACAACCAGATTGATGAAAGTAAAATGGTTTTCGGACGCTATATCAACGATATTGATATTGAAGAACATCGTAAAGTTTGTGTAATTGGCGAACGTGTTTACGAAGTGCTTTTCCCTACTAAAGAAAATCCGATTGGAAAAGATATTCAGGTAAATGGTATTTATTTTCAGGTGGTGGGTGTAAGCCGGCATTTATCCGACGTAAATATCGGTGGTGATGCGCAGGAAACAGTAGTTTTACCATTCAGCACCATGCAGCAGGCATTTAATCAGGGAAACAATGTTCATTTTTTAGCAGTAACGGCAAAACCAGGCATAAAGGTAAGTGTGATTGAGGAGAAAATCCGCAAAGTACTGAAAGCCCGCAACAACATTGCCCCAACCGACAAAACAGCTGTGGGTGGTATGAATATCGAAGATCAGTTTACCATGTTTTTGTATCTCGGAATCGGAATTGGAGTATTGATTTGGTTTGTGGGAGCAGGCACATTAATAGCCGGCGGCA
>JAYRXP010000102.1:0-3557 GCA_041917395.1 Paludibacter sp. | reverse complement strand
ACGGACAACCCCTTATTTCGTTCTTTGTTTTATCTTTGTTATCTTGTTTACAACGTAATTTATACCGTATTTATTGTGTGGTTTGAGTAAATTGTAGGACTAAAACAATTGAGCTGTTCAAACTGTTTCTAATAATAAAAAATTGTGCTGATAATGGATGTAAAAAACTACTTAAATGAAAATAAAGAACGTATTTTCGAAGAGCTGTTTTCGCTTATACGTATTCCGAGCGTAAGTGCGCACGTAAATCGTAAACCTGAAATACTGAGTTGTGCTGATAAATGGAAACAAATTCTGCTCGAGGCGGGAGTCGACAGGGCCGAAATATTGCCAACAAACGGTAATCCGGTTGTATTTGCCGAGAAGTTTACAGATAAATCGTTACCGACTGTGTTGATTTACGGTCATTATGATGTTATGCCTGCAGAACCGCTCGATTTGTGGGTTAGTCCGCCTTTCGAACCCGAAATCAGGGATGGACATATTTTTGCCCGCGGTGCCGACGATGATAAAGGTCAGTCGTTTATGCACGCAAAAGCATTTGAATATCTGGTTTGTAACGGTGAGTTAAAATGTAATGTTAAGTTTTTGATTGAAGGTGAAGAAGAGGTAGGCTCGCCCTCGCTGGAAGAGTTTTGTGCCGGAAATAAGGAGATGCTTTCGTGCGATATAATACTGGTATCGGATACAAGTATGCTTGCTGCCGACACACCAAGTATTACGACCGGGTTGCGGGGTTTGGCTTATTGGCAAATTGAGGTTACTGGTGCTTCGCGCGATTTGCATTCGGGCATTTTTGGTGGTGCGGTAGCAAATCCTATTAATGAACTGTGCAAAATACTCGCTTCGCTTACAGATGCTGAGGGCCGTATTACAATACCACATTTCTACGATAATGTACAGTCAATAACAGCTGAAGAAAAAGCTCTAATTGCCCAAATTCCTTTTGATGAAAGTGCTTATAAAGCTAATCTGAAAATTAATAAGGTATTTGGCGAAAAAGGATTTAGCACTATTGAACGAACCGGGGTGCGACCAGCTTTGGATATTTGTGGTATTTGGGGTGGTTACACAGGCGAAGGATCTAAAACCGTTTTGCCATCAAAGGCATTTGCTAAATTATCCGCCAGATTGGTTCCTGATCAGCAAAGTAATGATATTGCTGTGCTTGTTTCTGATTACATCAAAAGTAAAGCTCCTGAACATATAAATATTGATGTAACGTTTTTACATGGAGCCGAAAGTTATGTTTGTCCGATTGATTCACCGGCCTACAAAGCTGCAGAAAAGGCTTATGCCAAGGTTTTTGGTGTTCGTCCGTTACCAGTCAGACGTGGGGGGAGCATAGGCGTTATTCCTGTTTTTGAAAAAACCTTGCAGGTTAAACCCTTGTTGATGGGATTTGGTCTTGAGTCGGATGCTATTCATTCTCCGAATGAGAATTTTCCTGTAGATATGTTTTTTAAAGGCATCCAAACGATTGTTGAATTTTATCGCAATATGTAATTTCTTTTTCGTTTGATAATCAGCAGTTTATTTGTGTTTGGCTTTTTTGAGAAAAATTCTACTGAAAAATAATGTTAAAACATTTTGTAAGTTCAATTTGTTGTTGTAAGTTTATAGCACCAAAAAATATACTATTATTATTAACACTCTAATACTTATTGACATGACTAAAACAATAACATTCAACGAGCTACGTAAAGTAAAAGATTCGCTCCCAAGCGGAAGTATGACCAGGATCGCTGAGGAACTTGGTCTGGAAAACGAAACAGTACGTAATTATTTCGGTGGTCACAACTTCAAAGAAGGTAAAAGTTGCGGTGTTCATATCGAACCGGGACCTGATGGTGGATTAGTAATGTTGGACGACACTCAGATTTTGGAAATTGCTCTTCGCATTCTGGAAGAACAAAAAAACTGAATAAAATCTGAATGAAAAAATTAAAGGCAGTGATGAAGTTATTATCACTGCTTTTTTTAATTTACGAACGCAGGTAAATAAAAATTAAAAGAGAAAAATATGCAAAAATCAACGGAGTGTTTGTATTGTCAGCGAAACGAACTGCAAAAGAGTTTGATGATAGAAGTATGTAGTTTATCGGTTTCTACCTTGTTTTTATTCAAAGAACAAAGTCATCCCGGAAGATGTGTGGTGGCTTTCAATAATCATGTAAATGAGCTTTTCGAATTGAAGGAGGACGAACGAAATGCTTTTATGGCCGATGTTTGTCGTGTTGCGGCAGCAATTCAGAAGGCATTTTTGCCGGCTAAAATTAATTATGGTGCATATTCGGATAAATTGCCTCATTTGCATTTTCATTTAGTGCCAAAGTATGTTGACGGTCCCGGTTATGGCAGTATTTTCGAAATGAATCCTCAAAAAACGTATCTGTCAGAGGAGGAATATAAATCTACCATTCAAAAAATTGTAAATGCATTATAAAAAGTGCATGAATTCTGCATTTCACGACCGATAAAAGTGTAAATTTGCGGAATAAACGTAGTTCCATGTTATTACCCGAAACTTTTATTGAACGTACCCGTAAGGTATTACAAACAGAATTTTCTGCTTTTCAGGCGGCTCTCGATACGGTGTCACCAACGAGCATTCGGTTGAATGATAAGTCAGAGTCTGTGTCTGGTTTGGAGCAGGTTAGCTGGTGCGATGCCGGTTTTTATCTTGCTGAAAGGCCACTGTTTACGGCTGATCCTTTGTTACACGGTGGCGCTTATTATGTACAGGAAGCGAGTTCTATGTTTCTTTGTCAGGCTGTAAAACAATGTTTCCCAAATGCTGAGAGGGTCCTTGATCTATGTGCTGCTCCCGGTGGAAAGTCGACATTGCTTACGCAGTATTTACCTGCTGATTGTTTGCTGATAAGCAACGAAGTGGTTCGCCAGCGGGCGCAGATTCTGGCTGAAAATATTACAAAATGGGGTAACCCGAATGTGGTGGTGACTAATAATGAGGCTGCCGATTTCGCTTTGCTGCATCATTATTTTGATGCGATAGTGGTGGATGCTCCATGCTCGGGTGAGGGCATGTTTCGTAAAGACCGCAATGCAGTTGATGAATGGTCGGTGGAGAATGTGATGAACTGTGTTGCCCGTCAGCGCGATATTTTAAACGATGTGTGGGATGCTCTTAGGCCGGGTGGAGTTTTGGTTTACAGTACCTGTACTTACAACAGGGAAGAGAATGAAGAAAACGTTGCGTGGATTTGTAATGAATATGGGGCCGAAACAATACAGCTTAGAGTTGATGATACAGATATTGTGATTACGGAGGGTGGTTACCGCTTTTATCCACACAGGGTCAGAGGCGAAGGTTTTTTTATGGCGGTACTGCGTAAGCCGGAAGAAAACAGGCATTCTCCAAAGTTCAAAACTCAAACAGACAAAGCCGTAAAAAAGATAGACAGCGGATCGTTACCTTTTGGTTTGATAATGCCGGAAAATTATTCCTTTTTTACGATTGAAAATAAGGTGATTGCATGTAATGATGTGTATTTAAATGAATTACTGTATTTGCGAAGCAAATTTAAATGTCTTGT
>JAYRXP010000101.1:0-3143 GCA_041917395.1 Paludibacter sp. | reverse complement strand
CAATAATTGTTCGTGTCATATTTTAAGTGAAGTGTATTTGAGTAACTAATTTATCGTTCAGGCCTGCAAAATTACTAAATTTCATTGATATAGTCGTTATGTTTGTTATATAAAAAGCACCTGCTCTGTCTGAGCAAGTGCTTTTTATATTTTGATACTTATTTATTTTCGTTTTTTCATTTGCGGTATATCGCCAACCATACTCATGGCGCAACGGAAGCCAATATCGTTTGCTGACTTGCCCTGATCGAGGTAGCGGCGGGTTGATGGGTTGAGCCAGTAAACACGGTCTTTCCACGAACCACCTTTGTAAATGCGCGAGCGTTCGTTTATAACAGGTCGAAGCACATCGCTGATATCCATTGTGTCTGTCGGAATCTTCGATTGTGGATCGGGATCTTTAAAGTTACGCAGGTCTTCAGTTGTTTCAAATGCAATGCGGCCCAAAGAGTCGATTTCGTAAATTTCACGTCCAAAACTATCTTTTCCCTTCACTTTGTTTTTGATATAAACATTACCACGGAATGAGTTATACTCAGCCACATCGTCGAAACTTGATGGGCGATAAACATCGAGTACCCATTCGTTTACGTTACCGGCCATGTTGTACAATCCAAAGTCATTCGGGAAATAAGAATCTACCGGAGCTGTAATTGTAGCGCGGTCGTTTGCAATCCCCGATGTACCCATATCACCACGTCCGCGAACGTAGTTGGCCTGAATACGTCCCATGTTCCGGCGGTCGGTTTTGCGGGTTTGTTGTCCGGCCCAAGGATAAATTTTACCTTCGGCCACAATATCGTTTTGATCAGAAGTAATGGCATAAGCTGCAAATTCCCATTCAGCCTCAGTCGGGAGACGATAATCCGAGAACATAATCCCGTCGGACATATCAACCTTTGGTGATGTCTGATTAGCTCTTTTACGAGCTTTGGGGCCTGCTTCGGGTAAATATGAGTTTTGTAAAAGGTATTTTTGGGTGCTGAACACAAATTTTGCACGAATGCTGTCGTAAGGCATACTATCGAGCGAAGCAAAGTTCGGAGCTTTTATAATACCGGCTTTTACCAATGCCAGTTCGTTTACGCGGTCGGTACGCCATGCACAGTAATCCACAGCCTGTTCCCAGGTTACACCCACAATCGGATATTGATTGAAAGATGGATGCGAAAAATAGTTTTGCAGATAGGGTTCGTTGTAAGCCAACTGTTCGCGCCAGGTATTGACATCAGGTATCGAGCGTTTCACCAATCCGGGGGCAGATTTGCCAAAAACAACTTTCATCCAGTTTGAATATTCGCGCCAGTCTACATTTCTGATTTCGTACTGATCCATATAAAACGAACTTACAGTAATTCTGCGTTGGCGGTTATCGCGGGGTTGTGTTACAAATTCTGCTTTTTCCCCCAATGTAAACGAACCTCCTTCAATAGCTACCATGCCAAGCGGAATTTGCGTTTTGAGACCTTCTTTTACAATAAAGTCGGTGCTCGCAGGATCATTGTATTTCCAACCGGTAACAGACGATGCTCCTTTGTTTTTTTTGCCAAATGCGAAAACCGCGGCAATTACCAGTGCGAAAGCAGCAATTTTAGTTAATGTCCTAATCTTCATATAGTTCTAATTTTCAATCTTTTTGTAATCTGAGAATGTCGATACGTGTCTTAATAAACGAATTGCCTGATTTATTATTGTAAAAACCGGGCATTTATAGTTTCTGAGTGTTACAGCAACGTGAATATTAGCGCAAAAATAACAAATATTTCTCACAAACACTTACAATTGCGATATTTTTGTGTTTTTTCAAATGCAGAAATTGAGTTTTTTGTGTTTGTGTTCAAACGATTTTGTTCTTCTTGTATTCCGTAATTTTGTTTTTTATTTTTATTAATATGTTTTAAATCAGAGTTTTGGCTGTTTTTGTTGTTTGCGTTCCGAATTATATCTCCACTCATTTTGCTTATAAATAACGTTCTAACGGTATTTTTCTTATTTTTGCAAATAATTTTTTTTGAAAAGCGTTGATGGTTCTGAAATATACCGACAGATTAATAGATTTATCGAAGCCCAAAGTGATGGGTATTGTGAATGCAACTCCCGACTCATTCTACAGCGAAAGCAGGGTTGAGGGAGAGAAGAAGACCCTGAGGCGGGTAGAACTCATGGTTGCCGAAGGAGTTGATATTCTTGATGTTGGCGCTTACTCAACGCGCTCTTTGGCAGAGGATATAAGTGCGCAGGAAGAGATAAAGCGACTGTCGGATGTGCTTGGCGTTATTTCGAAGCATTTCCCGGATTTGCCGGTTTCGGTGGATACTTTCAGAGCTTCGGTGGCAACACATGTTGTTAAAAATTTCGGAGTTGGTATTATAAATGATATAAGTGGGGGAACTTTGGACAATACCATGTTCGAAACGATTGCTGATTTGGGTGTTGCCTACGTGTTGATGCATACAAAAGGCACTCCGCAAAACATGCAAAATAATTGTGATTATGATAATGTGGTAGCTGAGGTACTGTCTTTTTTGCAAAAGCGGACACATCAACTACATTTGCTGGGAGTAAATGATGTAATTGTCGATCCCGGTTTTGGGTTTGCCAAAACAACAGCGCAAAACTTTGAATTGCTCAAAAATCTGAGTTTGTTTTCGGCAATTCAGGTGCCGGTTTTAGTTGGTATGTCGCGGAAATCAATGATTTATAAAACATTGAATGTGAAGCCCGAAGAGGCGCTGAACGGAACTACTGCCGCTCATTTTGCAGCTTTAGCGGGCGGTGCGCACATACTTCGCGTTCACGATGTGAAAGAAGCAAAACAGGTGATTTCTATTTTTGAAGCGCTTAAATGATGTGGTAATTTGATAATTACATTATAAACTTTAAGAACCTTATAACTTCACAAACCTTATAAACTAAAAAACCATGGGTTTTCAGATAACGATAAAAGACATAATTGATATATTTCTGGTTGCGGTATTGCTTTACCAGTTATATAAATTGTTGCGTCGCACCGGTGCTGTGAATATATTTCTGGGTGTGATGGCTTTTCTGATTTGCTGGATACTTGTGACGTATGTTTTCAAAATGGAGCTGCTTGGCGGCATTCTCGACCGCATCGTCAGTGTCGGAGCATTTGCACTAAT
>JAYRXP010000100.1:0-1633 GCA_041917395.1 Paludibacter sp. | reverse complement strand
CTTACGGCTACCGAACAGGAAATTCTGCGCGAAATAGCATTGGGTAAAACTACTAAAGAAATTGCTGCTCAGCGTTTTGTTAGTTCGCATACCATTATGACACACCGCAAAAACATATTCCGTAAAATTAATGTCAATAACATTCACGAAGCCACGAAATACGCCATGCGTGCCGGCATTGTGGATATGGCAGAATACTATATTTAATTCATAATTTACAATTCATAATTCACAATTAAAGAATGAATATTGCTTCGTTATTATCGGGAGGTGTTGATAGTTCGGTGGTGGTTCATTTGCTGAAAGAGGCAGGATACACGCCTACACTTTTTTACATAAAAATAGGCATGGACGATGATGAGTTGTTGCATTGTACTTCGGAAGAAGATATCGAAATGGCAACACTTATCGCGCATCGCTATGGCTGTAAACTCGAAGTGATTGATTTGCATAAAGATTACTGGGATAATGTGGTGGATTATACCATTCGCAAAGTGCGTCAGGGATTGACGCCGAATCCGGATGTGATGTGTAATAAACTGATTAAATTTGGTGTGTTCGAGCAAAGGGTGGGGAAGGAGTTTGATAAAACAGCAACCGGCCATTACGCCACCACTTTTGAACGAAACGGAAAAACTTACCTCGGAACAGCAAAAGACCCGGTAAAAGATCAAACAGATTTTTTGGCACAAATAAATCATTTGCAGGTTTCGAAACTTATGTTTCCTATCGGGCATTTGATGAAGAGTGAAGTACGTGATATTGCCCGGTCAGCCAATCTGCCAAGTGCTAAGCGTCAGGATAGTCAGGGAATTTGTTTCTTGGGAAAAGTAAATTATAACGATTTTATTCGCAGGTATCTGGGCGAAAAGGAAGGGCCGATAGTGGAGCTGGAAACCGGAAAAATTCTCGGTCGCCACAAAGGTTACTGGTTTCATACCGTTGGTCAACGAAAAGGATTAGGCCTTTCAGGAGGTCCGTGGTATGTGATCCGAAAAGATGTGGATGCGAATATCGTTTGGGCTTCCAGAGGATTTGACACTGAAACACAGTATGGGCGGGAGTTTTCGATGCGTGATTTTCATTTTATAACCGAAAATCCGTGGGAAAGTACAGAACACGATATTAGCTTCAAAATAAGACATACTCCCGAATTCTCAAAGGGAAAAATCATAAAAACTCCCCAAGGTTACCGTATCTTTTCCGAAGATAAACTTCAGGGTATTGCTCCCGGGCAATTTGGCGTGGTTTACGATAAAGATGCGAAGTATTGTATCGGAAGCGGTGAGATACTATAAAAAAATAACCCCGGACTTTTTAGTTCCGGGGTTATTTTTTTGTTCGACAAATAGTTATTTGTATCCCTGCTCGTGAACGCTTTTTACGGCGCGGCCTGAAGGGTCAACCATGTTTTTGAACGCAGCATCCCACTCGAGTGCAATCGGGGTGCTACAGGCAACTGACGGTACTGATGGTACGCAACGGGCGGCCTGATTGCTTGGGAAATGTTTTTCGAAAATACTGCGGTAAAAATACTCTTCCTTTGTCATCGGTGGATTTACCGGGAAACGCTCGTTTACATGTGCCATTTGCTGATCGCTCACCTGTGACGATGTGAGTTCGCGCAGAGTGT
>JAYRXP010000099.1:0-4245 GCA_041917395.1 Paludibacter sp. | reverse complement strand
TTTTAATAATGCGTCTTTCTCAAATTCTTTGTAATCAAATCCTTCTGTCTTGTTCATGTAAACTTGTTTTTATTGGGTAAATATAAGGATTTTCCCCTTTTTGACACAGTTTATTGAATAGACCCAAGCCGATCGTCAAAAAAATCTTCATCAGTAAGTTATAATTCGAAATTTGAATTTATTTCCGAGGTAAATAGTCCGTTTTTATATTTTGCATAGCTGCCCAAAGACTTTGTCGCACCTCCGGGTTCCATTTTTCCAGTTCTGTAATCAGATTTTTCGCATCTTTGCGCGACGAATCTTTTTCGTACGGACAGTTTTTAATCTGTTTCCGATAATTTTCTATCCTTTCGAGTTCCTTCATTTCCTTTTCCGAAATCAGGCATAAAGGTCTGATTATGGTCATGTCGAATTTATCCATTTTAAGCTTTGGAGGCATTGTGGCAATGGCTCCCTGATACACCAGATTCAAAAGCAGTGTTTCAGTTATATCATCCAAATGATGTCCCAGTGCCAGCTTATTGCATTTTAGCTCTTCGGCTATGTCAAAAAGAGCTTTCCGGCGATGCCACGAACACAAAAAGCAGGTCGATTTTTTCGTATCCTGCTCCATGTCAAAGCCAATGGTTTTATGAACAAAAGGAATGTTGAATTGTTCGCAGTGTTTTCTAAGATATTCCAAATCAGATTGATATGAAATGTTTTCGACAGAAATATGAGCTGCGGTAACTTTAAATTTCGGAACAAAAATACGCATTCGTTCTCCCAAAAGTTGAACCAACGCTAACGAATCTTTACCGCCGGACAGCCCGATAAGTATGTGGTCGTTATTTTCAATTAATTGATAATCAGCAATTCCTTTTTTTAGTTTTGCTCTGATAGTCGAAATTGTTTTTAAATCGGTTTTATTTTGTTTATCCATTTAGTTCAAAAAAAGCAGATACAAAGGTACAAAAAAATATGTGTTTCGGAGTTATGCAGCGTCTTCTTGTGCTTCGCAATTGAAGAAAAGTGAGCCTTAAACTGCATTTAAAACGGGCTAAATATGGAATTATAAATTTTTGGTGAAAAATCTTCTGAAATTTTTTCAGGAATTATTGCTCATTTCTGAGAAAAAAAGTATCTTTGCACCGCAGTTGAAAAATTGCATTTGCGAAAATAGCTCAGTTGGTAGAGCACGACCTTGCCAAGGTCGGGGTCGCGGGTTCGAGTCCCGTTTTTCGCTCAGAAAACACTTTGACGAAGCGGAACGGCGTGTTTCGCTTTTTTTCTCTGGATAAAAAAACCATTGCCCAAATGGTGAAATTGGTAGACACGCTAGTTTCAGGGACTAGTGGCCGCAAGGCTGTGCAGGTTCGAGTCCTGTTTTGGGCACTATATAAATCACAATAAAAAGTTGGTGATTTATATGCGCAGATGGTGAAATTGGTAGACACGCTACTTTGAGGGGGTAGTGCCGGTTCCGGTGTGTGAGTTCGAGTCTCATTCTGCGCACAACTGATCAAAAAGTTCTTTCCAGAAAACGGAAGGAACTTTTTTGTTTTTATACCACATGTGTTTATTCGCAAAATTGTAACAAAATGAATTTATTTAGTTACAATTTTTCTGTTTTAAAACTTTACATTTTATATCTTAAAACTACTGTGTATTTTTTGGCGGGTTTTTCGATAAAAATACAGAAATCTAAAAAAAAACGCTTATCTTTCGCTCCGTAATTTTAAAATTTTAAACGCTATGGAGTCCAAAATCACGGCGGCTGATGTTATTGCCTGGGGCAAACAATTTCTCGAAGAATCTGAAAAAGAAATAAGTATCGACGAATTGAAAGAACAGAAAAAATATGCTGTTCTTATTCAAAATCCAAATGATAAAACATTGTTGTCCAAAATGTTGGATGAATCGTTGCAGATAAAAAGTAATAAAAAACTGGCTCTGCGAATGAAGTTGTTAATTGAGAAATACGGAGTGCCTGAATTCTTTAGTTCGTCGGATGCCTTTTTGCTTAAACTCTTTACAGCCTTTGGTTATTGGTTTGATTTTATCTCCGTACCCATTTTTAAAAAACGATTACGTTCAGATACTTCCAAAGTGATTATTAACGAAAAACCATCGTTTTTGAACAAACATTTAAGCGAACGTTACAAAGATAAAATAGGGCAGAATGTAAATTTGCTTGGCGAGGTCGTTCTTGGTGATGGTGAAGCCAATTATCGTTACGAACATTATCTTGAAGCACTTAAAGATCCACGAATCAATTATATTTCGATAAAAATTTCGGGAATTTATGCGCAAATAAATGCGCTGAACTACGACCGTAACAAAACTGACCTCTGCGAACGTTTAAGCCGGATTTACCAGCAGGCGATTGATTATCCGTTTACAGATGAAAATGGTGCAAAGCATGCTAAGTTCGTGAATCTGGACATGGAAGAGTATAAAGATACAGAACTTACGCTTGACGTTTTCAAGACGGTTTTGAGTTATCCGCAATTTAAAAATTACATGGCTGGAATCGTGGTGCAGGCTTATTTACCCGATGCGTGGAATTTTCAGACAGAACTGCTCGAATTTGCCAAAGAGCGTTTTGAGAACGGTGGTGCTCCGTTAAAAATGCGTTTGGTAAAAGGTGCAAACCTCCAAATGGAAAGCATCGTGTCGTCGCTCAAAGGTTGGGAAAATCCTGTTCTTGATAGTAAAATAAAGGTTGATGCAAACTATCTGCACATCCTCGACCGAGCTTTGTTGCCCGAAAATGCCTGTGCTATGCATGTCGGAGTTGCTTCACATAATTTTTTCAGCATTGGGTATGCCTATTTGCTCGCAAAACAAAATGGAGTGGAAGAATTCATAACTTTTGAAATGCTTGAGGGGATGGCTAATCATCTGCCACGCGTTATGCGCCGGTTGGGAAATCAGATTATACTTTACACGCCTGTTGTTAAAGATGAGAGTTTCCTGAATGCGGTTTCGTATCTTGTTCGCCGTCTCGACGAAAATACAGGTGTGGATAATTTTCTTAGCTATTCATTTAATTTAAAAGCTGATAGCAAACAGTGGAACTTTCTGAAAAGTCAGTTTGAAGAGGCGTACGCACTGAAAAATAATATTGTTTCAGAGCCTAACCGCAAGCAGGACAGAACGGTTGCAAATCCGGCGGGAGTGAACATTACATCGTTTTCGAACGAACCGGATACAAATTTTGATCTTCGCCAAAATCGGTTGTGGGCAAACGAAATTCGTAAACGCTGGAAAAAATCACCTTCAGATATTCCAGCTCATATCCCGGTGCAGATTGGAGCCAACGAATTTGAAACGGAAAACAAATATCATTTTTTTGATAGGAGTGCAGAGGATGATATTTGTGTCTGTACTGCAAGTTTGTCGGATTTGGATCATGTGAAAAAGATTATTGAAGTTGCAGAAAATGATAGTTTGGAATGGCGAAAATCAACGCTTAACCAACGAATGGAAATTCTGTTTAAAACTGCTGATTTGCTTTCGGAACGTCGTGGAGATATGATTGGGTGTATGGCAGCTGTTACCGGAAAAACTTTTGCCGAAGGTGATGTTGAAGTTTCAGAAGCTATTGACTTTTGCAGATATTATCCGTTAACGATGAAAAAATTTTTGGAGTTGAAAACGGTTGAAATTTCTCCGAAGGGAATAGTTTTGGTTATTCCTCCCTGGAACTTTCCGTTGGCAATTCCGGTTGGTGGTGTAGCTGCTGCATTGATTGGAGGAAATACCGTAATTCTGAAACCGGCTACGGTAGCATTGCCTGTTGCCCGCGAGTTTGCCCGGTGTTTTTGGGAAGCTGGAGTCCCCAAAGATGCGCTTCAGGTCGTTTGCACAAACGGACGCGAACCTTTGAATTACCTGACTGCACATAAGTCTGTTAAGCATATAATTATGACCGGAGGAACTGATACGGCTTTTCGTTTGCTCGAAAACAATCCGACATGTCAGCTTTCGGCCGAAACCGGAGGAAAAAATACAATAATAGTAACTGCTGCCGCCGATCGCGATCATGCCATACAAAATATCGTAACTTCGGCTTTTAGTAATGCGGGACAAAAATGTTCGGCCTGTTCGTTGCTTATTCTTGAAAAAGACGTTTACAACGATGCCGGATTCAGAAAAAAACTGATTGATGCTGTAACCAGTTTACATGCCGGAAGTCCCTGGGATGGTGCCAATTATGTTGGGCCAATGATTACAAATAATAATGAAAAACTCCTGCATGCA
>JAYRXP010000098.1:0-5090 GCA_041917395.1 Paludibacter sp. | reverse complement strand
TCTTTCCAGCCTTTGGAGCTGATGTGTTTGCCGAGCTTACAATTCAGATAAAACGCACCCGAAGTTGCATTCCACGGACGCCCCAGAAAATAGCTGTTGTCCGGAACTCCGGCTTCGGCGGTAATATTACAATTCCGGAAAATAAATTCGAGTTTTAAAATTTTTCCACAAACGGTAGATGCAGCCGGAATGGTTTGGTAAGCATCTTCAGGAGCAGCAATATAGCCGCCACCCTTCAGACAATACAATTCGCAATCATCAAAAAATACCGTTCCGCCGGCATAAATAAAATCGACCGTTCCTTCTATTTTACAGTCCTTAAAATACCCGCGCGTTCCCTTTTTCGACCGATATGTATCCTGAAAACCTCTTAAGTAGCAATTTTTAAACGTAGCCCTGTCGCCGGCTGTATATAGCGCCAGCGCCTGTCCGGCCGAAACACCGGCTGTGTTGGCAAAAGTGATATTCTCGGCATAAAAATCCTTTGCATAAATCTGAAAAGTGGTTGCCTCCTCAAATTTTGTAACCATGGGCAAGGATTTATCGTAGGTAAGGACAACACCGTCGCGGCTTTCGCCAATCAAACTGATAAGCTTTGTGGATGCCGCTGTTTTTGTTCCCAGATAGGTTTGTCCATAATACGTCCCGTTTTTTATGAAAATAATGCTTCGTTCAGCATTCGGACAAGCATCGATTGCTGCCTGAACGGTTGTATGCGTGCCACTTCCATCGGCAGCCACAACATATCTGAATGGCTGTGCATTGGAATAAACACCAATTAAAATCAAAAATACGGATATGAATCGTTTCATATATAGCTTAAAAAGTTGCAGTAGTATTGTTGAACTACTGCAACTGTTGGTTAATTCTTCTGATTTCCCGTTTATTCAAATGGGTTAAACTTACCATTTTGCCAGCCTATCGTTTGTTCCAGTGCCGGACTGCGGGTTAATATGGCTTGTGGTATATCAAAGAAATTGTAATTACCGGTTAATGTTGTAGCCAAAACTGCCGGGTCGGTAACAGCTATATAATTGATAGCCGAAACAGTAGGTCCGGTAGATTTTGCCGTCATGGTGAAGTATTTATACAGATTTTCAAGCTTAATCGTATCACGGCTCGAAGGAGTCATAAACAGGGTTGAATCCGTTGCAATATTTTTTAAACCAAAAGTATAGCCCGACCCGCTTTTTTTCCAACCGTTCAGTTTAAAGATATAAGATCCCAAATCGCTGGTAAACATATTGCGCCGGCGCAAATCGAAGAAACGTTTTCCTTCAAATGCCAGTTCCACTCTGCGTTCGTTCATCGTTAACTCAATCGGCGATAAGGCTGCATTTGATTTTAATCCATAATAGCCATCAACTCCCGGTTCGATTCCGGCTCTGGCGCGAATCTGTTTCAGGCAGTCGTAACCCACTTCGGAGTTATTGCCCTGAAATTCGAAAGCACACTCAGCCAGATTCAGCAACACTTCGGCATAACGCATTTCAATCCAGTCGGTAGTCGATTTACCCATATTGGCACGTGCGATGGTAGGATCCACCATTTTGCGACAATAAAAACCAGTAGTTGAGATTTTATCGGACGAAGTATTTTCGCCATAATATACTTTTGTGTTTTTCCGTAAAAACTGAAAATTCCACTGACGGCGCGAAGCATTGCCTTCGAGTTGATAGTAGCAACCATTAAATGCAACTGTTGCATAAAAACGCGGATCGCGGTTCAGATAATACTTTGAAATATCGCCTCCGTTACCAATAAAGGTGCGCGTATTTTTGCTTGTTGCATTGTATCTGAAAGCCACACTTCCGTCTTTCATCGGGAATGCAATAACCAAATCCCACGAAGGTGTATTTCCGGGAGCGCCACTACCCGAAACTTCGTCGGGGCAAACCGAGTTCTCATAGCCATGCACTTTAATATCTGTAAAATACGGAGTAACAATAAGTGCTTCGGTGTTTCCTTCCGGTTTTTTCTTTCTGAAAATCAGATTGTGGTCGTAACCGTAAGGCCATTGCGGTGTAACAGCCGTAGTAACCGACATAAGTGAATAGCCATCCTGCAAACATAAATCGCGGGCAGCAACGTTAGCGTTGTAAGCATCTTCCCAACGGGCCATATCGCGTGCAGGATTGAACTGCGGACTGGCATAGAACAAAAGTATCCTGCCTTTCATTGCAGCTGCAGCAGCTCTGGTAATGCGGGCATACTCGGCATTGGACCACGCTGCCGGCAACAAAGCGATAGCTGAATCCATATCCTGTTTGATAAATGCAATACATTCCGAAGTTTTATTTCGTTTGGCGTTTACCAGTTCGTCGGTGCTGGTAAACTCAACATAATCTTTCATGTACGGAACTCCGCCGTACAGATTAACCAGTTTCCAATGCTGCAAAGCACGGAAAAAATAAAGTTGTCCGGCTATACGGTTATGTGCAGGGCCTTTCAGTTCTGATTTTTTGAGTGCATCAAATCCGATGTTTATATACCTAATTGCTTCGAAGGCCGACGAGGAATAATAACCAACGCTGCTACTCGCAAGCGTGCCTAACAGAATAGATGAACCCATATCCTGAGTTTCGTCCGATAAAGCAGCCGAAGAACCGAGGGTATTGTCGCCACCCCAACCCGAAAGACACAGGCTGTAAATATTATTAACGTACAATTTGGCCGACTCTTCGTTATCCCATATCTTGGGACTGATGGCTGATTCATCTTTTATGTCCAGAAAATCGCTGCACGAACTTAATGTCGTAGTGAGCAGGACCAAAGCGGTAACTATATTTTTTATGTTCATGACAGTAATATTATAATGAAATGTTTAGACCAAAGTTAACTGTTCGGATCATCGGATAATCGGACCAAAATCCTACGCTGGCATCTTTGTAAGGATAAGGATTTATGATTGTTACAATATTTGATGCCTGCATAAATACCCTGCATTGTTCCAGACCTGCAATTTTTGCAACTTTAGCAGGCAGATTGTACGACAAATTAATGGTTTTCAATCGTAGTTCGTGCCCATTGCGCATCCAGAATGTAGAACGATACTGGCGATTGCTGTAGTCGTCCAAACGTGGATATTTGGCATTCGGATTACTTTCAGTCCAGTAGTTGCCATACCATTCGCGCAGTTGATTCGAAACCTCGCTCAAAAACTCACCGGTGCGTCCTCCACCCGATGCATTTGTCCAGAATCCTTTTTCGAACAGCACATTGCTTCCGAAAGCTCCCGTAAACAGCACATCCAAACTAACACTCTTCCATTTTGCCCCTAAGGTAAACCCATAGTTATGCGGATTAAAGCTGTACTTACTGATAATTCGTTCGTCGTTGCCATCAATAATTCCATCGGGTTTACCATCGTGCCACACGCCATCAGCGTCTTTATACGAAGCACTTCCCACATCTTCGAACATCAACATACCGGGCTTCAGTTTATCTTCGGGCACTTCAAAAACTTTAACAGCACCTGTTGCTCCATAATAAGCTTCGTAGTTCTTTTTCAGATAGGCTATATAATTGTCTACGTCCTGCTGCGTGCGGGCAATTCCCAAACTGTTAAAGCCGACCTCACCCTGACTCACCTTTCCTTCTTCATCTTTCCATGTACCTTTTACTCCCGGATTCTGATATTTCTTGATAACCTTATTCATGGCATAGGCATAATTGGCTACGACTTTCACACTCCAGTCATTCGAAAGTTTTTTGTTCCATTTAAGTTCCAATTCACCTCCCCAGGCATTCTGAATACCGTAATTAATTTTTGGAATGACTCCCGTAATACCTGACGATTGCGGAAACTCACTTTGAGGATTATCCAGAATATCGAAAGTATGTTTGTAGAACCCATCAATGGCAATGTTAAGTTCGTTGAACAAACGCATATCAATACCACCATTGTACGAATCCGTTTTTTCCCACGAAGAGATATAATACACCAATCCGCCGTTTTGAGGTTTCAGATTTGCGCTGAGAACACCACCACCCATTAATGTACTTCCGTTTATTACATAGCTTGTTCTCCACTGATTTTCAGTAGCCTTGTCGTTACCTAACCGACCGTACGAAGCACGTAGTTTCAGATTGTCGATAACAGGAAGCAGGCTTTCGAAAAAATCTTCCTGCGAAACGCGCCAGCCAAGCGATACCGAAGGGAAAACACCCCAACGATAACCGGGAGCAAACTTAGTGGATGCTTCGTAACGAGCTGTTGCCTCCACAATATATCTGTCGCTGAAAGTATAATTCAGACGACCAATAAACGACTGACGACGTGCCAGATTCCGGATATCAGAAGCAGTGGTCTGACCGGTAGTAGAATAACCTTCCATCACTTCGTAACCGGGGATAACCACTGTAGGACGACTTTCGGATAAGCCATTGCCGCCGCTTTCAGACTGCTCGTACATCAACATAGCATCAATATTATGCAACCCGAACTGATTTACGTACGAAATTTGCGGGTTTATCTGGTAAGAATACGTATAACTTGCCGATTCGTAGATTTTATCACCATTATCAATTTTTTTGCGGTAATTATCGCTATTGTATGGCAACTGAACATCTGTAAGCAGGTGAGTATAGTTTGGATCTGTCTCAAAACCATAAAGATAGTATGGAATTGCAATTCGCTTACCGAACGACGATGATGAACTGTAATTAGCTGTAAGTGCTGCCTTCAGACCTTTTACCTTCTCAAATGCATAATTCAACGATAACCCAATCGTATTTCCGGCCGATTTGTTGCGCTGATACGAACCGGAATTAAACATTTCCAGTGCATGATTTCCACTGGTTTTTGTTGAACCCGACGAATTCGGATTTGTATAAATGTATTTTACAGGTAAATCGTTGATATAAGCAGGAATATAGCGTGGAGTGCGCACCAATTCACTAAAGGTTCCGTACATACGGTCTGCCTCGGTATCCATTTGGTTATAAGGCATATTTGTTTTCTTCTGATTAAAATCCATCGAAAACGAACCTGTAAGTTGTTTGGTAATATTGGCATCGACTCCAAAACGAATTCCGTAACGGTTTACATCCAGATTTGAAAAATTACCGTTGTTGTACATATACGAACC
>JAYRXP010000097.1:0-3188 GCA_041917395.1 Paludibacter sp. | reverse complement strand
TTTACTATATTGGACGCTTTTGCCGAAGCGTCCACTGTTTTTTTTGCAGATAACCGTTACGGTGCAACTGCCGAAGTAAAGTTGAAAGGGCGTACGCTCATATTGCTTAAGCCCTCCACTTTTATGAATTTGAGTGGAAATGCACTTCGTTACTGGATGCAAAAGGAAAACATTGCCATCGAAAATGTGTTGGTAATAGTGGATGATATTGCTCTGCCCTTCGGAACGCTTCGCCTGAAACCCAAAGGTTCGGATGCCGGTCATAACGGACTGAAGAACATTCAGGAAATACTTGGGCATTCGGATTATGCGCGTTTACGGTTTGGAGTTGGCAGCAATTTCCCCAAAGGAAGGCAAATAGAGTATGTGCTCGGAAAATGGACAGCCGAAGAAGCTGCGAAATTGCCCGAAAGAGCCGAAAAATGTGCCGAAATTATCAAAAGTTTCTGCCTTGCCGGTATGCAGCTTACAATGACGCAATATAACGGAAAGTGATTTCGTTCATAAAGTTTTTAAAGTTATAAAGTTCATAAAGTTGAAATCTGAAGTACGAATAGATAAATGGTTATGGGCTGTGCGGTTGTTTAAAACACGCTCGCTGGCTGCCGAAGCTTGTAAAAAAGGCAAAGTGCTGATTCAGAATGTGCAGGTGAAACCATCGCGAAATGTAAAAGCGGGCGATGTGATTTGCATAAAACGGAATCCGGTGTTGTTTTCATTCAAGGTGCTGGCACTTTCCGAAAACCGAATGAATGCAAAACTTGTTCCGGAATTTATGGAAAACGTAACGACTCCGGATCAACTCGAAATGATTGAATTGGCGCGTATTGCTGCTCAAAACAATCGGGACCGCGGTACAGGACGTCCTACCAAAAAGGATCGTCGGGATATTGATGACTTCTTCGAACCTGTGTTTATGGACGATGATGGGGACTGGGATTTTGAAGAGGTAATTTAGACAGCAGACAACGGACAACAGAATAAAAATTCAAAAATAACAATAAATAACGCGTAACATACTAACGCACGAAGTGCATACTAACGCGAAGCAAAATGTTTATAGCCAGTAAATTAAAAAAAGAAAATATTTGCGAGTATCTGCTTTATATGTGGCAGGTCGAAGATATGTTGCGCGCTTTCGGGCTGGATATTGAACGGCTTAACGGGCAGATAATTTCGGTTTATCCTTTGGAGAATGAAGCTGACCGAAAAGCACTTTACGACTGGTACGAAAGTCTGATTGAGATGATGCGTCTCGAAAATGTACAGCAAAGCGGACATCTCCAACTGAATAAAAATATAATCATTGATTTGAATGATTTTCATGATTTACTACTCAAATCAGGACAGGTGCCGGCTTATAATGCAAAGTTTTTTTATATATTGCCTTATATTAATCAGTTGCGAGCAAAATCGGAGACTGGATTGTCCGATATCGAACTTTGTTTCAACTTTATGTACGGAATAATGTTGCTTCGGATGAAAAAGGCCGACATTAAACCCGAAACGCTGCAAACGCAGACTGAAATTAGTAAATATATGGTTTTGCTGGCTAAAAATTACCATGCATACAAAAACGGAGAACTTGATTTGGAAGTTTAGAACTTCAAAAGTCTAATGTCAAAAGTCAAAAAACAATTTAATAACGCGAAGCAAATAGCGCACGAAGTGTCAATATCGACGCAGCTTGATTAACGTGCGAAGCTCCAATAACACGTAGAAAATATGAACATACTTGTAACCGGCAGTAATGGACAATTGGGCAACGAAATACGTGTTGCTTCGGCTGCGTTCGGAAAATTTAATTTCCTTTTCACTGATGTGGCTGAGTTGGATATTTGCAATAAACAGGCTTTGCGTAGTTATGTTGCTGAAAATGATGTAAATGCTGTTATAAATTGTGCAGCTTATACTGCTGTGGATAAAGCGGAGGACGATGTGGATTTGTGTTATAAAATCAATCGTGATGCTGTTCGGAACATAGCCGAAGTTTCGTCAGAACGGAAACTCAGGGTTATTCATGTTTCTACTGATTATGTGTTCGATGGGACAGCTCATTTGCCACTGACCGAAGACATGCCTACATCAGCATTGGGAGTTTATGGTAAATCAAAATTAGCAGGCGAAAATGAACTTGTTAGCTTGTGTCCCGATGCTCTAATTGTTCGTACTTCCTGGCTTTATTCTTCGTTTGGAGCTAATTTTGTGAAAACGATGCTGAAATTAGGTGTTGAACGAGATAGTCTGAATGTTATTTTTGATCAGATAGGAACACCAACCTATGCTGCTGATTTGGCAGAGGCTATTTTAAAAATATTAAGTTCGGAAAACATCGTTCCTGGTATTTACCATTATTCCAACGAAGGGGTTTGCAGCTGGTACGATTTTACCAAGCGAATTCATAAAGTTGCAGGAATTTTGTGTGATGTAAAGCCCATCGAAACAAAGGATTATCCAACCAGAACACCTCGTCCGCATTACAGCGTGCTGAATAAATCCAAAATCAAAAAAACTTACGGCATCGACATTCCTTACTGGGAAGATAGTCTGGAGAAATGTTTGAAGATTTTGTTAAAGTAATCAGTGTCAAATCTGATAGCTTCTGTTTTTATTCTCTCCAGCGTTTAGTGATTTCGTCGAAAGCATCAATGCGGCGATCGCGGAAGAATGGCCACCAACGACGAACATTTTCGGAGCGTTTTAGGTCGATTTCGAGAACTATATTTTCTTCAACTTCGTTGGATGCTTTTGCCAAAAACTCACCTTGCGGCCCCGCTACAAAGCTGTTTCCCCAAAACTGAATGCCATTGGTAACTCCTGAAGGATCTGCTTCGTAACCTACGCGGTTACACGATAGTACATGAAGTCCGTTGGCAACGGCATGTCCGCGTTGCACCGTAACCCAGGCTTCGGTTTGTCGTTGCTTTTCTTCAGTTGTGTCTGTGCTTTCCCAGCCAATTGCAGTGGGATAGATTAATAATTCGGCACTAGCCATAGCCATTAGTCGGGCAGCTTCGGGATACCACTGATCCCAACAAACGAGTACGCCCAATTTACCAACAGAAGTTTGAATTGGTTCAAAACCCAAATCGCCTGGTGTGAAATAGAACTTTTCGTAATAGGCCGGGTCGTCAGGAATATGCATTTTACGGTATTTTCCGGCAATAGATCCATCCTTTTCGAGCACA
>JAYRXP010000096.1:0-2116 GCA_041917395.1 Paludibacter sp. | reverse complement strand
CCCAACTCGGTGGCATCAATCAGAATTTTAGCAGAAATAATCTGTACCACACCGTTTTTACTTACAGTCACATTCCAGCCTTTTGCTGTTTTACGTGCTGAAATAAATTTTGCATTTTGCCAGACAGTCAGTTTTTTTTCCTTTGCGGTCATATGCTGAAACAGCTCATTGCCAACTTTTGGTTCAAACAATACACCACTTACCCAACCGGTTTTCAGGGCATCGGCACTGCCATAATGAGCCACCAAACTATCTTTGAATTCACCAAAAATGCCCGAAGGAAGTTTGTAATTTCCATCAACCGCCGACACACCAGCCGAAGTAAGCATGCCACCCAGCCAAGGCGTTTCTTCCACAATAAGCGTACGGACACCCATTCGGGCAGCCTGGATGCCGGCGGCAGTGCCACTTGCACCACCGCCTACAACCAACACATCCACCTTTTGCGCAACAACAGGCAAATGAAATAAAACAACTATAATGAAAACTAACTTTTTGAGCATGAATGAGAAACTACTTAACCACGAATGTTCGCAAATTACACAAATTAAAATTACAAACTAATTTTCTCTGTTTTTACTGTTTTTCCATCGGCTTGAACTCGTACAATGTACACGCCTTTTAAATTTTTGATATTCAAGTTGTTTGAATTTGACACTAAAATAACTTTTTGTCCAAGCGTGTTGAATAATTCGATAGAGGAAGCTGAATCACCAGTAACTTCAAGTGAACTTTTAGTTACTATAAGTTTTACCGCTTCGTTTTTGGTGTTGTAAACTGAAGAAGCTGAAAGCAAACCTGTAACAGTATACTTTGCAATACCATTATTGGTATTTAAAACATAAAGTTCGAACACATTATTCGGAAGCTGTTTGACTGCTAAGCCTGCTGCTCCGTTTCCATTTGTGTTTTTTCCCAACGAAGGACCTGCCTTTACTAAAACGGCATCCGCTAACCCTGTTGTTTTCGGCACTTTTATAATTTCAACCTGATTTGCAGCAACTTTTGCTGAAACCGGGGTTGATGTTCCGTAATAGCTAATATATGCCAAATAATCATAATCATTATCAGAGGTTATATAACGAACAGTTGAAGTGCCGGTACGTACAACTGTAGTTTGAGTAGCTCCACCGATTTGTGTTCCTGAGTTGCTATACTGAGTTATATTACTCCCACCTGCTTTGAGATAAAATCCGCCATCAGGACGAATGGCAACAGCCGGATAACCTGCAATTGATAAGGCAGTATTCATCTCAGTTGGAACTTGTTTAAATTGCCATATATTGTTAACTTGTTCCATCTCAAAGTATTGAAGTTTGTGATTTGTTAATGTGCTGTTTGGCAAAACATAAATTCTTGCTGTGCCGGTTGAATAATTTCCTGTAACAGTAATTTTATCACCATAACGACGACCTGAAGTTGTTGCCCAGTTAATTATATTTACCGGAGTGCCGGTTTCACTATCCCATTTATAAATTTTTAATGGACTTCCTAAATTTCCCATTATTAGTTTTCCATCTTCGGTCATTCCTGCATCATTCATTATAAATGTACCGCCTTCAACGCCAGTCATATCCAAAGCTCCTGCTAATACACCATCGGCAGCATTATAAATCTGTACTTTATTACCTGTATCAGCACTACGACTAACAACATACATACGTTCACCAGCCCCCATGTTACCGAATGCCATTCCACGTGCACCATTTGAAGTGCCAATCGTCAATGGTAATGTACCTAACGAATCGCATAACTGCCAGTTAGGAGTTATTGTAACCTGCGCAGTTGCAAAAACTGACAAACTGCAAAATAAAAATAGTAGATTTTTTTTCATTAGATTTATGTTTTAAGTTCGGATAATCACCTGCATACAGGCGATTATCCGAAAATGATTTTTTATAATGAAACTTTTTGAGTAGTTACTTTTCCGTTTACATTCACCTTAACAATATGAACACCACGCAAATTACTGATATTTAATTCATTTTTATTGATAACAGACTGAACTTTTTGTCCCAGTGTATTGAAAAGTTCGATAGATGAAGGATAAATGCCACTTGTTGTTAATTTGTTGTTTGAAATAACAATATTAATTTTATCGTTCGATGGTTTATCT
>JAYRXP010000095.1:0-1822 GCA_041917395.1 Paludibacter sp. | reverse complement strand
GATATTTTTCAGGATACCTTTATCAAAGCCATTGCTACCATTCAACAAGGTAGATATGTTGAGTCAGGAAAATTTCTTGGCTGGATAAACCGTATCGCTCACAATCTGATTATTGATTACTTCCGCCGCGAGAAAAACGAAAATACCGTTTCGAGCGACGGACTGGAATACGATGTAATCAACAATTCGAAACTGAGTGATAAGAGTATCGAGGATGTGCTCTCAAACGAACAGGTAATGGTAGATATAGTCAGGCTTATCGATTATTTGCCAAAATCGCAACAGAGCGTCATTCGTATGCGTTTTTTCGAAGATATGAGCTTTAAAGAAATAGCAGAAAAGACGGATGTAAGTATAAATACTGCTCTGGGTCGAATGCGTTACGCATTGATGAATATGCGCAGGATTGCTTCCGAAAAAGGTGTGTATCTGGAACTGAAATAGGATTTTGTAATTTTTTTTCGTTTGGCATACAATTTTGCAGCATAAGTGGCGTTATTAGTTTAAATAAAAACAACAGCTATAATGCCTATGCAAAAAACTACTACTTTTTTAAACAAAGCTGAATTTAAACCGAAAAAAAATGTTGCTCAAACTGTCGAAATGCAACCGTCCGACGAAACAATAAAAAAGATTTTACAGTTCGCTGCTTCGTACAGAGTTGAAAAAATCGGAAAAAATCAGTTTATCGAAACGTATTTAAACTAACAAAAAACAGATTACTCATTTCGGGTAATCTGTTTTTTTTGTTTTCTACTTTTTGTTTAGTTCCGGGTAAACTATACGCGAGTGATACATATTTTTTACCTTTTCCTTGAAAATCTGCTTCACTGTTTCAACATCCCTGAAACTTATTGGTGCTTCTTTAAATTGTCCATCAGCAATTTGCGAATCAATCATTTGCTCCACGGCATTGTTTATCGACTCATCGGTGTAGATACCCAGACTTCTTACGCGCGCTTCCACGGCATCGGCCATCATAAGTATAGCTGTTTCCTTGCTGTTGGGTAGCGGACCGGGGTAGGTAAACAGTTCGTCGTCGGGTTTTAAATCCGGAAATCTGTTTACAAACGAATTGTAAAAGTATTTCGTTTTACTCAGACCATGATGCGTTGTTATAAAATGGATAATTTGTTCCGGTAAATGACTTTTTTTAGCAATTTCGACACCCGCGTTTACATGACCGATAATTAGCCTGGCTGCTTCCTCAAGCGGCATGTCCTTCAAAGGATTATTTACACCAAACTGATTTTCGATAAAATACTCGGGATTTTTCATTTTTCCAATATCATGATACAATGCACCGGTTCGCACCAGGAGGCTGTTGGCGCCGATTTTCTTGGCAGCTTCAGTAGCCAGATTCGAAACCTGTAGCGTGTGCTGAAATGTTCCGGGAGCTTTTTCTGCAAACGTAATCATCAAATCGCTGTTTACATTAGTCAGCTCCACCAGTGTGAGCGCAGATATTAATCCGAAAATTTTTTCAAAAATATAGATTAATACGTAAGCAAAAAGAAGGATTGTACTGCTTACAGCAAAGTAAATAATCGGTTGATAATGAATTCGGTCAATTACACCTTCGGCAATAAATTCGAATGCCAGATACAAAAAAGTGTACGACAGGAAAATATACAATGCCGTTTGTGCCAACTGTGAGCGTTGTGTCATATCTTTTAAGCTGGACACAGCAACCATCCCGATTGAAATCTGTAACAATATAAACTGAAACGGATTATCGACCATAAACGATATGATCAGCATGGTAATAATATGTGCAAACAATGCCGTACGTGAGTCGAAGAACACACGTATTATAATAGGT
>JAYRXP010000094.1:0-2864 GCA_041917395.1 Paludibacter sp. | reverse complement strand
TATCTGCCCGGCACTGGCGAGTTGCTTATATATGCCGGTTCATTTATCGGTGCTACCATTGGTTTTTTGTGGTACAATGCTTTTCCTGCTCAGGTTTTCATGGGCGATACGGGCAGTTTAACACTCGGCGGAATTATTGCCGTATTTGCCATTGTAATTCACAAAGAGCTGTTAATCCCCATTTTGTGCGGTATTTTCCTTGTCGAAAACCTGTCGGTTATGCTTCAGGTAAGTTACTTTAAATACACCAAAAAACGATTTGGCGAGGGTCGTCGTATATTTAAAATGGCTCCGCTACACCATCATTTTCAGAAACCCGGCAACTCAGGAATTCAGGCCTATTTCCAGAGTCCGTTACAGGCAATGCCTGAGTCGAAAATTGTTATCCGTTTCTGGATTGTGGGAATTATATTAGCAGCAGTTACCATTATCACACTCAAAATCAGATAGAAAAATGAGCAGGATTGTAATTTTAGGTGGTGGCGAAAGTGGCGCAGGAGCAGCTATTTTAGCAAAAAAACAGGGATTTGATGTTTTTCTGTCGGATTTATCTGAAATAAAACCTTCGTACAAAGCCATGCTCGATAAGTATGAAATTGAGTGGGAAGAGAAACAACACAGCGAGGAAAAAATTCTGAACGCATCCGAAATTATTAAAAGCCCCGGAATACCCGACAAAGCACCTCTGATCAAAAAATTACATGCACAGGGAACACCTGTGATTTCGGAAATTGAGTTTGCCGGCCGCTATACAAATGCAAAAATGATTTGCATAACAGGCAGTAACGGGAAAACCACCACCACCATGCTCACCTACCATATTCTGAAAAATGCAGGATTCAGCGTGGGTTTGGCAGGTAACGTGGGCAACAGTCTGGCCCTGCAGGTTGCCACCGAAAATCACGAATACTACGTGGTGGAACTAAGCAGTTTTCAGCTCGACGGCATGACTGCATTTAAAGCAGACATTGCTGTTTTACTGAATATTACGCCCGACCATTTGGATCGTTACGATTATAATTTCCAGAATTATGTGGATTCGAAATTCCGCATTACACAAAACCAAACGAAGGAAGATGCTTTTATTTTTTGGGAAAACGACCCCGTGATAAAAGCGGAGTTAGCAAAACGAAATATCCAGTCAACAATGTATCCGTTTGCCATCGAACGCAACGAGAGAACAAAAGCATTTATTGAGAACGACGAATTAATTATAAAAACACTAAAATCCATTTTTACTATGCCACAATCAGCACTTGCAATTCAGGGTTTACACAACACCTACAACTCAATGGCCGCAGGACTTACGGCAACCGTTCTTGACGTTAAAAAAGAAAGTATACGTGAGTCGCTCATGGATTTTCAGGGTGTTGAACATCGTCTCGAATATGTTGCCACAGTTCGTAACGTCAGGTATATCAACGATTCAAAGGCAACGAACGTAAACTCGTGCTGGTATGCGTTGCAAAGCATGAAAACGCCCGTAGTGCTGATTTTGGGAGGAACCGACAAAGGGAACGATTACAGCGAAATAGAAAATCTGGTACTCGAAAAGGTAACCGGTCTTATTTTTATGGGCGTCGACAATTCGGCACTTCACACATTTTTCGATGGAAAAATCAAAAACATCGTGGATGTAAAATCGATGGAAGATGCTGTGAATGAAGCATACAAGATGGCAAAATCGGGCGAAACCGTATTACTTTCGCCCTGCTGTGCAAGCTTCGATTTATTCAAAAATTACGAAGACCGTGGCCGTCAGTTCAAATCTTATGTGCGAAATCTTTAATATTTCGTGTTCCGTGTTCCGTGTTTCATGTTGTAAATATCAACAAGAAACCTGAAACGCGAAACCTGAAACAACAAATAAAAATGGACAGTTTATTAAAAAAATACTTACGTGGCGATGCAACCCTCTGGATAGCATTCATTATGCTGTGTGTTGTTTCGGTTATCGAAATGTACAGCGCATCGAGCACGCTGGCATACAAGGCAGCCAACCATACGGCTCCCATGCTGCGTCATGTGGGATTTTTGGCCGGAGGGGCTATCATTGCCATTATTGTGCACCTCATACCCTATCGGTTTATTCGTCTGATGTCGTATCTCGGACTTATTCTGTCGTTTTTTCTTCTTATTCTGGTTCAGTTTATGGGACAGAGCGAAAACGATGCCACCCGTTGGTTAGTCATCGGAGGAGTACAGTTTCAGCCTTCTGAATTAGCCAAACTGTCGGTAATTATTGTTGCTGCCGATTTTATTTCGCGCATAAAAAATCCTGAAAAGGACGAAAGCCGCTATTTCTGGAGTATAATGATTATGCTCGCCATTATTTGTCCGCTCATTTTAATCGAAAACTTTTCAACTGCCGGCATTCTTTTCGGAGTTGTGTTTCTGATGATGTTTGTGGGTAAAATTTCACTGAAAAAACTCGGAATTATTGCCGGAGGATTAGTTCTGCTCGCTGTTTTGGGCTACGGTGCTGTAAAAGCAATTCCAAAGGAGAGTATGCCCTCATCATTAAAAAGAGCTTACACCTGGACAAGCCGTATCGACAAGTTTTTTGTTGATGATGATAAAAAAGAAGATAAATACGCCATTAACGACGACAATCTGCAGGTACAGCACGGAAAAATAGCCATTGCAAGAGGAGGATTCTTCGGTGTAATGCCCGGAAACAGTGTGGAACGTGATTTTCTGCCACAGGCTTATTCCGACTTTATTTACGCTATCATTATCGAAGAAACCGGTTTATTCGGAGGCGTGATAGTTATGCTTCTGTATCTTATTTTACTTTACAGGGCAGGACGAATAGCAACCGAAAGTCCCACCGTCTTTCCGGCTGTGGTAGTTATCGGACTTTC
>JAYRXP010000093.1:0-3938 GCA_041917395.1 Paludibacter sp. | reverse complement strand
TTGATGCCGACAAACGGGAATACACCGCCTATTACGAGACTGTCCTTCCAAAGCTCCGCAACGGAGGATTTATTCTTGCAGACAACACCTTGTGGGATGGGAAAGTGCTGAAAACTGCCGAAGAAAACGATAAGCAAACCGCGGAAATACAAAAATTCAACACCCGGATTGCAAACGACAACCGGGTGGAGAAAGTTATGCTGCCACTCCGCGATGGACTGACAATTATCCGTAAAAAATAGTTATTTGAATGAACCTCCGATAATATCCAGAAGTTCGTTTGTGATAGACTGCTGACGTGATTTATTGTATTGCAACGAAAGATCCTGTAACAAATCGGTGGCATTATCGGTGGCCATTTGCATTGCCATGGTGCGGGCAGCATGTTCCGAAGCATTCGCTTCCAAAGCAGCGCTAAACACTCTTAAACGCAACACCATTGGAATCAGCGTAGTAACAATTTCATCCCGCGATGGTTCAACAATATAGTCGGACTGGTAAGACCCCGACTGGTAATATTTTAAGTCAACCGGCAAAAAAGTATCAGCAGTTAATTTTTGCGATCCTTTACTCTCGTAATGGTAATAAATCATTTTGACACGATCAATTTCACCCCTGACAAACATATCCATAATCGTATTTGCCAATACGCTCACATCCTCAAAATTAGGTTGAGCTGCAATATGTTCGTAATCAGCGTAAACAGTCAAACCTGACTTACGACAAGCCTGAGCAACTTTTTTACCAACCGGGAAAATAATCACGTCTTCTTTTCTGTCATCACGGTGGGTTGCAACGGACTGATGCAAACGCTTAATCAGATTTGCATTGTAACTGCCGCAAAGCGACGAATTAGAGGCAAAAACCAACACAGCCACCTTTTTCACATCTCTGATTTGAGCATAAACCGATGGAGTATCTATTTCGCTGCTCAAATAGTTCTGTAAAATGTCGGTCATACCATTTTTGTACGGCAAAAAACCGGTTACAGCCCGCTCAGCCTTACGCAGTTTTGCCGACGAAACCATTTTCATGGCCGAGGTAATCTTTTGTGTTGATTTAACCGACTGAATTCTGGTTTTTATTTCTTTTAATGAAGCCATTTAATAATCTGATAATGCGATGATTTGATAACGAACCTACAACTTGCAGGAACCTCACAGATTTTGAAATCCTACAAACTAACAACTATCTCTGCCGCTACTTTTTCCAAAGTATCAGTTACTTCATCGTTGATTATTCCATTCTTTATAGCATCGAGTACCTGAGCTTTGTATTTAAGTTCAAGTACTTCGAGAAACTTTGTCTGGAATTCATCCACCTGATCCAGCGAAATATCTTTGAGCAATCCTTTTGTTCCACAATAAAGCACAGCTACCTGCTTTTCAACAGGCATAGGCTTATTCAAAGGCTGAACCAACAAACGGGTGTTTTTCTGACCTTTATCAATTGTCATAGCTGTGACAGGGTCCATATCGCCACCAAATTTGGTAAATGCTTCGAGTTCGCGGAACTGAGCCTGATCCATTTTGAGTGTTCCGGCCACTTTTTTCATTGGTTTAATCTGAGCTGTTCCACCCACACGCGAAACCGAAATACCAACATTCACAGCCGGACGATTACCCTGATTAAACAGGTCTGTATCGAGGAAGATTTGTCCATCGGTAATTGAAATTACGTTGGTTGGAATGTAAGCTGAAACGTCACCTGCCTGCGTCTCAATCACAGGCAATGCTGTTAAAGAACCACCGCCTTTCACTTTTCCTTTCAGACTGTCGGGTAAATCATTCATCTTTTCGGCCACTTCCTGCTGAGCATTTATTTTAGCGGCACGTTCGAGCAAACGCGAGTGAAGATAAAAAATATCACCGGGATAAGCTTCACGACCCGATGGACGACGAAGAATCAACGAAACTTCGCGGTAGGCAACAGCCTGTTTTGAAAGATCGTCGTAAACGACGAGCGCATGCCGGCCTGTATCTCTGAAAAGCTCGCCGATAGCAGCTCCTGCAAAAGGGGCATAATATTGAAGTGCAGCAGGATCAGAAGCATTAGCCGATACTACCACCGTATAATCCATTGCACCATGCTCCTCCAGCTTATTTACAATCGAAGCAACGGTTGATCCTTTTTGTCCGATTGCCACATAGATGCAATAAACAGGATTACCTGCTTCGAAATTAGCACGTTGATTTATTATTGTATCAACAGCAATACTGGTTTTACCTGTCTGACGGTCACCGATAATCAACTCACGCTGTCCACGTCCGATAGGAATCATAGCATCAATAGCCTTTAAACCAGTCTGAAGTGGTTCTGTTACCGGCTGACGAAAGATTACACCGGGTGCTTTACGTTCGAGAGGCATTTCGAGCAACTCACCGCTTACAGGCCCTTTACCATCAATAGGTTCGCCAAGCGGATTAATAACACGACCCATCAAACCTTCACCTACCATTATTGAGGCAACACGTTTGGTCCTTTTTACTGTATCTCCCTCCTTAACACTACTCGAAGGTCCAAGCAAAACCGCTCCCACGTTATCTTCTTCAAGATTCATCACAATTGCTTTCAAACCATTTTCGAATTCGAGCAATTCGTTTGCTTCAGCTCTGTTAAGTCCATATATACGGGCCACACCATCACTCACCTGAAGTACTGTCCCAACTTCGTCGAACTGAACTGACGTATCAATTCCTTCGAGTTGCATACGAAGAATTTCAGAAACCTCACTAACCTTTATTGTTTCAGACATAATATAATTTTGCTATTTTATACATTTACAATTTTATAAAGACAACTCATTTTTTATTGTTTGCAATTGTCTTTTGATACTTGCATCCCAACGTGTGTTTTCAACTTCGAGGATAAATCCGCCAATTAAATCAGCATCAACCGATTTCTCAATTTCCAGCTTTCCATTTTTCCGGCCTTCGATAACCGATATCAGTTTTTTCTCTGTCGGTTCATCAATTATGCCGGCAGATATTAATTTACCTGAGTAAATATTATTTTTCAACCGATACAAATCGATAAATTTAAGCATAATCGTTTGTAAAAAATTTTCACGTTTTTTACTCACTACCAAATCTATAAATTTATCAAAAACCGTATCGGCTACATTGCCCGAAGCCGCCAAAATAATCTCTTTCTTCTTTCCCGACCCAAGCACAGGATTGTCGAGAGCAGTTCGGAGTTTTGGCTGTTCAGAAAAATTCCTTACGATTAACTTTGCTTTTTCGTAAATTACGTCCTCCTGCTTACTCTCTGCCGCAAACGACAATAGTGCTGTTGCGTATCGTGCAGGTATCATTCCTGTATTCATTCTCTCTGAATTTTGTGGATTTTAATATCAGGATTTTGATATATTTATTTCGTCGAGCAAGCGTTGAATCATTTTTTGTTGTTCTCCTTTTTCGTCCAACTTGCTACGCATCACTTTCTCAGCAATACTCACCGAAATTTCAGCAACCTGACTACGAATTTCGCGCAAAGCTTCGTTTTTCTCATGCTCAATTAACCGACGCGATTCGGCCATCACTTTATCAGCTTCAACCTGAGCTAACACATGAGCTTCTTTCACTAATTTTTCTTTTAGTTGAGCAGCTTCAGCCAATATCAGTTGATGCTCCTTACGCGCAGTTGCAATAATCTGATTTCCTTCAGTTTTCACCTGTTCGAGTTCAGTGCGCGCTTTTTCAGCCATCAGCAACGATTCCTCAATGTAGGCTTTCCTTTCTTCCACCATTTTTAAAATAATGGGAAATCCGAATTTAGCAAGAACAAAAACAACTATTCCGAACGAGATCAACATCCAGAATAGTAATCCTGAATCGGGAGTTAAGAGTGCCATCTTAATTGACAATTAACAATCGACAACCGATAACCGGTAACTTCCCGTTTGGAAAGTTTACTGATTATCCGTCGATCGGTTAAAC
>JAYRXP010000092.1:0-2658 GCA_041917395.1 Paludibacter sp. | reverse complement strand
ACTTGTAGTCTAAATGCACTACGGGTTACAATAAACTAAAAACGAAAAGAGGAGTAATGTTTCTGGAAACAAACCCTTGTACGGAATTCTGGTTTTTACTCCATTTCTTACCTCATTTATCGGAAAAGAGGTATAATTCGCAGGACGATTTAATTCGGGAACTCCAGAAATACATGCCCGGCTATCAGAAAACAAAACACTACTTCAAACGGGTAAGCCTTTATCAATACCTGTGCGAACATGGTAATTTGAATCGGGCAATGATAAATGCCGATAAACTGGCAGAGTATAGCAAGCAGAATATCGAAGATAAAATAGCTTATTCCGAAGTACAGAAAGTCATTCGGCTGATTGACGAATTACAGTCGGGAGGGTCACGTTAAAAGTAAAGAGAGAAGCTGCTGGTTGATTCTGCAACTACTCTCTCTTGATTCATTTATTTATACCTCACCACCACTTCCTCATTTCCGTCAATCAGAAGGCGGTATTTATTTTCGCTTAGTCTTTCAATTGTACCTTTTGTGTATTCGGGTTTTGCTTTGCTGGTAAATGTCAGATAACCCCGACCTTCGGTGGCTTTGACTTTAATGGTTTTGGTGTCCATGTAAAGTTTTATTTCGCCATTTGGAGTCGGAACTGTTCCTTCCATCCATTTGAGTCCGCCAAGGTTTGGTGCAATGCTAAACTCGCGGTAGCCGGCTTTTACAGGCTGAATGCCCAGATAGTATTTGCCTAACAAATAAACAGGACTGGCTCCCCAGGCGTGGCAAAGGCTTTTGCCGTAAGGCCGACCATACATAGCCAAATGTTGTGCGCCGTTATCTGCTTGGTTGTATTTTTCCCAAAACGAGGTGGCTCCTTCGCGAATCATGCCACCCCAATAGACTTTCATTTCGTTCATCACCCGCTTGTATTCGCCCATAGCGCAGAGTGCTTCGAGCTCGTAATAACGCATGTAGGGTGTGGATATTTTCATAATGGAATCGTTCAGCAATACCGATGTTTTGATTTGCTGTTGCTGTTCGGGCGACAAATAATTGTAAAATGAAGCAAACATATTGGAGTAACGCGTTACTTGTTCTTGTTGAGCACCATTCAGGCGATTGTGTACCAACGCTTTTTTGCTTTCGTTCCAGAATGCAGGTATGAGTTTGGCGCGCAGTTCGGTAGCCAGTTTTTCGTATTTGGATTGTTCAGCTGTATTGCCGGCCAGTTTGGAGCAAAGTGCCATTGTTTCCAAACTTTTGCAAAACAAAACCTGCTCGTAAGAAAGTTCTCCTTTTTTATCTATATATCCATCTGCCCAGTCCACAAATACCCAATCGCCACTAAGTCCTTCCACCATGCCGTTTTTGTTGGTACGTCCGAGTACATATTCCATTAAGGTTTGCATGCGCGGATAAATCTGAGCAATAAAACGATTGTCGCCGGTGTACATGTAGTAATCGTAAATACTCAGGAACCAGTAAAAAGTGTAATCCATAATGGTATTGGAGTGACTTGTAACCGGATCTTTTCCGCGTAATAGCCAAATGGTATTCCGGACGGTTTGCGCATCGAAAAACAGGTAGTAATTCATTTGGTAGCTCTGGATTGCATCGCCGCTCCATGTCCAGCGGTCGCGTTTTATGCCGTCGATAAAAAACTCGCGGGTGGTGAGTTGCATGGTATAAGCTCCCACGTTCCACATTTTGTTTACTTCCTCGTCGTTACAACGGAAAGAACCGCGCTGTGTTTCGGGTTTAAATTCATAGAGCATACTCAGCTCTTTGAAGTCTACTCCGGCATCCTTTGTAACATACACATAGCGAAACGCTTTGCTGTTGGCAAGGGTGTAGAAATGTTCGTTCGAAGATGTGACCGCCAGCGCGTCGTCGGTAATTTTATCGCCATCAATGGTGAGCTGATCCAGTGTTTCGCAGTATTTCGTGTCGAGTGCTTCTTCCTTGCTTTCGCCGTAAAAAATATTGACCTTGCCTTTGCCCGATAGCAAATGAAAACGCAGGTAACCGAAAGTTTCTTTTCCAAAATCAATCAACTGACCACCCTGAACATTGGTAACAGCCACCGCTTTGTGCTCTTCCGTTGCCAGCTTGTATTTCGATGGAAGTTTATCGGCGGTGTTAAACTCAGCCCAACCTTCGGCAGCCATGTAAATTGTTGCCGATGTGTCGCTGGCTTTTCCGCTTTCGTCAATCCATTCTTTGTCCTCGTAGGTTACTTTCCAGCTGTTGTCCGACTTTATTGTTTTACCATTGATAAATACAGCAGGTGGTGTGGCCTGATTCCAGACTTTGATATTCAGACTGTGTTTGCCGGCCGGAAGGGTAAACTTCCGTGGCATTCCGAATTGAAGTTTTCCGTCCAGCTTAATATTGAAAGTTCCTTCGGCAACAATTTCAATTTCTTCGGATTGCGCCAAATCAATCTTTTTGCTGAATTCAACCAACACATAGTGGCTGTCCATTTTCCAAAAATGCGGAAAAAAGGCTCCACGTTCGGTTCGGCGGTTGTTCATCTGATTTCCCAACCATATTTCGTAATCGCCCGGATACCAAATCCAGTTTTGAGCGGTTGATAGCAGGGTAATTGCTGTAAGCGAAAGTAGAAAAAGTGTGCGTTTCATTATGTGTTCAATTTTTATGTAAGATTCAATTT
>JAYRXP010000091.1:0-5842 GCA_041917395.1 Paludibacter sp. | reverse complement strand
TTTTCAGTCCGGCATGAAAATGCTCAGCTGCAATTCCGTTCTGAACTAAAAACTCTGCTACTTCTTTGGTTTTCTTTCGGTTACGCACATACACCACCGAAGTTCCAGGAACGCTATTCAATATTTTGAGTAAATGCTCGTCTTTGTTTTCGGTAGTGCGAACTACATAAGCCAGATTGGAGCGCGAAAAACTTTTTTGAAAAACATTTTTTTGTTTGAAATGCAGCTTTTCCTGAATATCGTCCACCACTTCGGGTGTGGCAGTAGCCGTAAGTGCTAACACAGGCACTTCGGGCAAAATTTCACGAATGTCTGCTATTTTTAAATAAGAGGGACGAAAATCGTAACCCCACTGCGAGATGCAATGCGACTCGTCAACGGCAATCATGCAAATCCGCGTTTGACGGATTTTTTCGAGAAAAAGTGATGTGGCAAGTCGTTCGGGCGAAACATACAGAAATTTATAGGCTTCGAATACACAATTATCGAGCGTGAGCATTATTTCGTCATTCGACATGCCCGAATAAATAGCAGCAGCCCTGATATCGCGTTTTTTCAGGTTTTCCACCTGATCTTTCATTAGTGCAATAAGCGGCGTTACAACGATACAAACACCCTCCATTGCCATGGCCGGCACCTGAAACGTAAGCGATTTCCCACCTCCGGTCGGCATTAATCCCAGCGTATCCTTTCCGGAAGCAATACTCTGAATAATATCAGCCTGCAATGGACGAAACCCATCGTAACCCCAGTATTGTTGTAAAATGGAAAGGAATTGTTGCATTTGTAAAAAGAAAGTATGATTTAGAAAACCTGTACAAAGAACGTAAAAAACAATCTTTTAAACAAATACTGTGTTTGATTTTTTAAAAACATTTGTAAAATGCGAAAAAAGCACTATCTTTGCACTCCGAAAAACAAGGTTCGTTGGCCGAGTGGCTAGGCACCGGTCTGCAAAACCGTATACGGCGGTTCGAATCCGCCACGAACCTCTTTGAAAAGAACCTTCTGAGAAAATCTTGGAAGGTTCTTTGTTTTTCAATCGTTTGCACTGTTTTTTTTCGCTCGCTTTCATAAACCGGAATAAATTTACAGACATGCTTTGTAAGTTTGCAGGTGTACTAAAAACGCGACTAACATGAAGATTCACTTTCAAATACACTTCAAAACACGTTGGGGAGAGATTCTCAATTTGTTTTTTTATGATAATGCCGGAAACAACTCCACTATTTCCGAAAAAATTGCCATGCAGTGCGACGATAAGGGTATTTGGTCTGTCGAAATTGATTTTTCCGACAAATCGTTTCCCGTTTTTTATCGCTATGGCCTGAGTCAGTCAAACAATTCAGTGCTTTTCGAAACAGGTTTACTCCGACAAATTTCTCCGGATATATCTGCAAATCAGTTGCGCATATTCGACAACTGGCGTGGACCTTACGGCGATTCTCCTTTTAATACCGCAGTTTTTTCTGATATATTTTTCAAACGCGAGAAAGTTTCATTCAAGGGAAATAAATCAGGAAACTTACTGTTGCAACTGCACTGCCCCAAGATGGAACCAAACCGCCATTTTGCGATTACCGGGAATCAGGATATGCTTGGCAACTGGGATGTTTCAAAAAAAGTGCGATTGGACGAAAGCGGCTTTCCCGATTGGACCATTTTACTCGATACTAACAAAATTACATTTCCACTCGAATATAAATACCTGATTGTAGACTCGGCTACCGACGAAGTGTTGGCTTGGGGCGGTGGCCCTAATCGCATTGTAATACAGGCTGATAATAATGAATTTACCATTGTTCACGATGAGCATTTTCTGCGCACCATCGACTCGTGGAAAGCAGCCGGTGTGGCCATTCCGGTATTTTCGTTGCGTAGTAAAAAAAGTTTTGGAATTGGCGAATTTAACGATCTGAAATTGATGGTCGATTGGGCAAAACGTACCGGTCAGCGCATGATTCAGACGCTTCCGATTAACGATACCATTCTCTATCATACCAATTACGATTCGTATCCCTACAATGCCGTTTCGGTGTATGCCCTGCATCCTGTTTACCTGAATTTAGAAAAAACAGGAAAACTCAAAAATAAAGAACGTATTGCGTGGTTCGAAGCAAAACGCACGGAGCTGAACGATAAGACTTTTTCGGATTATCAGCACGTAATGAGTACGAAATGGGCGTATTTTCAGGAAATTTTTGCGCAGGATTCGAAAAAAGTTTTTGCTGAAAAAGAATACAAACTATTTTTTGAGAAAAACAAAGAATGGTTAGTTCCATACGGCGTTTTCTCGTATTTGCGGGACTTGTACGGCACACCCGAATTTGGCAAATGGCCGGAACATAGTGTATACAAGAAGTCGGAAATTGAGAAATTAGCAAATCCACGCTCTGAGCATTACGAAAAAATTGCATTGTTCTGGTTTTTGCAATATCACCTGCACAAACAACTCAGCGAGGTACACGAATATGCCCGTGCCAATGGTGTAGCGATAAAAGGCGACATTCCCATTGGTGTTAGTCCGCGCAGTGTGGATGCCTGGGTGGAACCCGAACTGTTCAACACGCAGGTGCAGGCCGGTGCGCCGCCCGATGATTTTTCAGTAACGGGTCAGAATTGGGGATTCCCGACTTACAATTGGGAAAAAATGGCCGAAGATGGTTTTAGCTGGTGGAAAAAACGCTTTGCTAAATTAGCCGAATACTTCGATGCGTACCGTATCGACCATATTTTAGGATTTTTCCGTATTTGGGAAATTCCGAACAATGATGTATGGGGACTTACCGGAAATTTTCATCCGGCATTGCCTTACACGCGGCACGAAATTGAGCAGGCAGGTATCTGGTGGGACGAAAACAGACTTTTGAAGCCTTACCTCAAAGAGCATGTGCTTTATGCCACTTTCGGAAAATATACCGACGATGTAAAGCGCGAATATTTACTTCCCGATGGCTGGCAATTCTATAAATTTAAGCCGGAGTTCGACACGCAAAAAAAGATTGAAAAACACTTTGCTTCGCTGGGTTATAACTTTGGTAACAAGGAAGTATTGATTCGCGACGGTTTGTACAAACTGCATTGCGAGGTGCTTTTCCTGCGCGATATGCGCAATCCTGAAAAGTTTCATCCACGCATTTCGATGCATAGTTCAGCAACCTTTATCGACATGAACGAAGATCAGCGCCGCAAATTGGATCGACTTTACGTGGAGTATTTTTATCACCGACACAACGAATTCTGGAAGGAAAAAGCATACGGCAAACTTCCTGCGCTCATAGCGTCGACAAACATGTTGGTTTGTGGCGAAGATTTGGGTATGGTGCCCGATTCGGTGCCCGAAGTAATGCAGTCGCTCGAAATTCTGAGTTTGGAAATTCAGCGCATGCCCAAAAAGCCGAATGCCGAATTTGCAATGCCTGCCGATGCACCTTATTTGTCGGTTTGTACCACTTCTACGCACGACATGAATCCGATACGTGCGTGGTGGGAAGAAGATGCAACAATTACGCAGCGTTTTTACAACAGAGCATTGGGAATGCATGGCACTGCACCCGAAAAATGCGAACAATGGATAGCCGAAAAAATTGTGCAACAACATTTAGATTCGAATGCTATGTGGATAATTCTTCCGTGGCAGGATTGGATGGCTGTGGAGTCAAAACTTTGTTTGGAACATCCTTTTGCTGAGCGAATTAACGTGCCGAGCAATCCACGAAATTTCTGGTGTTACCGCATGCATATTCCGCTCGAAAAATTATTAAAACAAAATAAATTCAACGATAGGATTAAAGAAATGGTGGAAAAGGCGGGGAGATGATGTGGTGATGTGATAATGTAATGATGTGATGATGAGGTGATGTGATGATGAGTTGATGTGATAATGAAAGCCCCTAACCCCTAAAGGGGAACAAGAAATAACAGTATAGATATTTATATATTAATGAAAATGAACAAAATACAAGACGAGGCTAACTTCGACTCCCCTTCAGGGGTTGGGGGCAATAACGAACGTTACAATCTGCGTGGAGTTTCGGCTTCGAAAGAGGATGTGCATAATGCCATCAAAAACATCGATAAAGGACTTTTTCCACAGGCATTTTGCAAAATAATTCCTGATTTTTTGGGAAATGACCCCGATTATTGCAACATAATGCATGCCGATGGAGCAGGTACAAAATCGTCGTTGGCATATATTTATTGGAAAGAAACAGGCGATATTTCTGTGTGGAAAGGCATTGCACAGGATGCACTGATTATGAATATCGACGATTTGTTGTGTGTTGGAGCAACAGATAATATTTTGCTTTCGTCAACTATTGGTCGCAACAAAAACCGCATTCCGGGCGAAGTGATTTCGGCCATCATTAACGGAACCAATGAATTGGTAAACGAGCTGTCGAAAATGGGCGTAAACATTTACCCTACGGGTGGCGAAACGGCCGATGTGGGCGATTTGGTGCGCACGATTATTGTGGACAGCACCGTAACCTGTCGCATGAAACGCTCCGAAGTGATTGATAATGAAAATATTAAAGCAGGCGATGTAATTGTCGGACTTTCGTCGAGCGGTCAGGCAACCTACGAAAAAGAATACAATGGTGGCATGGGTAGCAACGGACTTACTTCTGCTCGTCACGATGTTTTTGCCAATTATTTAGCTGTAAAATATCCCGAAAGTTATAACGCCGATATACCACAGGATCTGGCTTATTCGGGCTCGTGCAAGCTGACTGATAAAATTGAAGGATTAGATATTGATGCCGGAAAATTAGTGCTCTCACCCACACGTACATACGCGCCTGTGGTGAAAAAACTGTTAGCCGAGCTTCGCCCACACATTCATGGTATGGTGCATTGCTCGGGTGGTGCGCAAACCAAGATCCTGCATTTTGTCGAAAATCTGAAAGTGGTGAAAAACAACCTTTTTCCGGTTCCTCCTCTTTTTAAACTGATACAAAAAGAGTCCGGAACTGATTGGAAAGAGATGTACAAGGTTTTCAATATGGGACACCGATTGGAAGTTTATCTGCCAGCCGAATATGCCGAGCAGGTAATTGCCATTTCCAAATCGTTTAATATCGATGCGCAAATTGTAGGACATTGCGAAGCATCCGACAAAAAGGAATTAGTGATTGAAAGCGAATTCGGACGATTCGAATATTAATCTATTAGGAAAACAACCTCAAAAACTCACCCGGATGCTTGCCCGCAATCCCCAGCGTTCAACTCCGGGGTGATTTAAATCAGTCAGTCGCCAAACCGATTGCAGCGTGAAAAGTCGCAGGATATTGCTTACCCCCACTCCCACTTCCATGTAAGGCGAATTTGTTGTGTAAATGGTAGTTGGCATATCCATTACCTGCGAATTTTTGTTGTTCAACGTACCATAAAACATCTTGAAACTCATCAGTTCGCGCAGATTCAGGTGTTTTATGAGCGGGATATTGTTCAGCAATATGCCATTAAAATTCAATTCATTATGCATTGAAACATAGTTGTCGGCAGTATATTCCATGTAATTCATACAGGTAAACTGATAGCGTTTGTAACCATCCGTTTCGGAGCCGGCAGGTGTTTCGAGAAGCAAATAAGGCACTTTACCCAAAATTGTTCCACCTTCAATGGCATAATTCCACTGCCCGATGCCAAATTTTACACTTTGTTTTACCGCAGCAGTTAATTTGGCATAATTGCCCGATTGATTTCCGAACGCATAATTCCCACCACTTGCCGAAGCATAAATAACAGGTTTATAGGTAGTTTCATAAATACGTTGCAAATGATCGTTGTAAACATGTTCGCCAAACGAAAAACGAGCGTTGATCGTCACTTGTTGCTG
>JAYRXP010000090.1:0-7192 GCA_041917395.1 Paludibacter sp. | reverse complement strand
ATCAAAACTAATCCTTTTTTGACGTGCCACGAAGGTAAAGCCCTTGCCCAACTCTAATAAAAAATGCTCTAATTTACCAATCAAGGCATTTTCCAAGTCATTTTCTGAATAACGGTAATGTTCTTTTAACTGCAAAAACTCTAAAACGTAAGGGTCTTTTACCGCATCTTGTGGACTTTCAATTATTTGCCCTTCTTGCCCCAACTTGCGAATCCCTTCCTTATCTGTACTCAATGCCAATCGCAAATACAAAGCACTGTCAAATTGTCGTTTCAATTCCCGCAGACTCCAATTATTTTGCGCCGCTTCTATTTCATAAAATGCCCGTTCTTCCGTATTTTCAATGCGTAGCAGTACCTGATAATGCGACCAACTCAACTGAAAATCAGGGGTTTCAGAAATCCGAGACACTGTCTCGGAAATTGGATAGGCTATGTAAAACCTACGCATATTTTCGAGGTTATCCACCGAAAACCCTTTGCCAAACTCCTGTTGTAGCGCTGCCGAAAGGCTTTTGATAATGCCTTTGCCATAAGCGGCTTTGGCTTCGCCCTGTTGCTCTTCCTCTACAATGCGCCTGCCTACCCGCCAATACGCCTGCACCATCGCCTGATTGATGCTACGGTAGGCGGTTTGCTGCGCTTGTCGTAGGATATGGGATATGTCGCTGATGATATTCATACTTCAATCGTCTGAATTAGAATTTATTGGATTTTTGGATGGAAGGATTTTTACTTACATAATCCTTATTGTCTGGATGTGTAAGGTTATATACCCTCTTAAATTCTAAACTTTTTGCTCCAAAATTGATGAGTAAACCAATAGGCAAATTATATGCTTGACAATAGTTCATCGCTTGTGCTAAATGAACATCTTCTAATTTTACGAGTGCTTTTAGTTCCACCATTATATTGTCTTCCACAAAGAAATCAACTCGTCTTGTGCCAATGTCAATGCCTTCATAAAAAATAGTCATTTCCATCTCACGTTGAAAAACCAAACCTTGCTTTTGCATTTCAATGGCTAAGGCTCTTTGATAAATGACTTCCTGAAAACCATTGCCCAGTGTGCTATGAACTTTCATTGCACAACCAATTATTTTATGCGTGATTTCTTCATATTTCATTTGTCAGAATTATGATTTTTAGGATTAGTTGATTTTAGGATTGATTTACCAGAAATCCTATCATCCTGAACTCCTTCTAATCCTAAGTCCGACACTTTCCTCTTGCCCGTTACCAAATCGGTGATTAAGGCTTCTCGGTATTCTTTGATGGATGCTATTTCTTTTTGGGCTTTAGAAATAGCAAGGTTTAGCCTTATTACATTTGTCTCTATCTCTTCAACTATTTCTTTTTGTGTTTTCAAATCAGGAACAGGAATTTTGAAATTACCAAATGAATGCTGATACAAGTGCATTATTGTTGAACCTGTTTTAGTGATTTCGACAAATTCATCAAAAATCCTTGAGTTGATTATCCAGAATAAATATTTATTTAAAAATTCCCCCCTTAATGAACGTATCAACATAACTCCACTATTTAAGGAAGCTTCGTACGGTAAGTTTTCTATAATGGCAGTTTTACCAATTGTACCATCTTTAGTAATCAAGAAATCACCTTCTTTAAGTTGTATGTATGGGTCTTCTTTGTAACGTTGCATTGTTATATGAACACAAGTATCCCAATTAATTCTGCCATCAATAAAATCTGTTCCTGTTACTAAATAAGGACCTTCATTTGTGAAGTCCCCAGTTTTCAGACCGTGAAAACCAATTCTTCCTTTTAAAGAAGCGATATATTTTAATCTTTTGATATTTGAATTACCATTAATTTTTGGTAGATATGGAATATCTGTATTGATAATATTATTTTCTTCATTAATGCCATCAGTTATTAATCTTGTAATTTCCGATTTTTTCTCTTCCTCCAACAACTCAATCAACCTTTCCTTATTCCGAATAAAAGTATCTATTTGTTCATTCTTTTTGTCTAAGTAGGTTACAATGCTGTTTTGAACGGATACGGGCGGAACAATGCTATACATTCGTTTGAAGTCGGTGTAACGCAAACTCAATTGGTCATCCACAATACCGTATGAAAAACGCTTGCTGTAATTGGTATAAAAAGAAGTGCGGAACATATAATGATAATACCGTGGGTTGATTTTCATTTTTGGTTTTAGAATTACATACGCAGGACTTGAAATTCCCTGATAATCGCTGTAACCCAAAGCACCTTGCCACATTCTCATCTTGTTGTAAGCAATGTCGCCAACCTTAATAAGTTTGTATTTGCTTTTATCTTCGTTGCTACTGTCTTTTTTTATATCAACATCAGTTTGCCTTATTACTCCTTTTCCAATGGTAACAGACAACAATTCTTCATTGATGTGCCCTCTTTCAATCCGTTCCTGAAAAATGGCAATATTGGGCAGCAGTTCCCAACCTTCGGGCAGTTGCTTCACATAATCGTAGGCAACAGGATAGTATTTGTTAAATGCTTGTAAAGTCGCCATTAGTCGTTCACTATTTCGTTAAGGATGCCTTCTGTTTCTTTTTCTAATGCAAAAATTTCAGCCGTAATTTCTTCAATACTGCGTGGTGGTACATAGTTGTAGAAATAGCGGGTAAATGAAATTTCGTAACCTTTTACGGTTTTGCTTTCGTCAATCCACGCATCAGGAATGTGTTGCAGTACTTCGCGCTCAAAGTATTCGTGTATGTCTTGGTCAAGCGGTACATTTTCTGTGTCACGCAAATCGCTGTCGGCTTCGTAAGTTATTGTTCCGTCTTTTTCGGTTTTCTTGATAACCGGCTCAGCATCTTCATTTTTCCAAGTGATGGCATCGGTAATGCTTTTCACGCCTTTAGCATCAATATCCAACTTCAATTTCTTGATGGTTTTATTGAGCAAAGGCACAAAAGTATTGTAATCGTCAAATTGCTTATCTCCCAATTTATCGGCAATTTTTTGAGCTGCTTGCATCAGTTCCAATTGCTTGTTCCAATGCTCGGCACTCAGCAGTTTGGCTTTGTCGGCAGGTTTTAATTTCACCTCATTCTTATTCAAATGGGCTTCAATCTTCTCCTTGTATTTCTTGATGTCCTTGTACAAATCATCGCCAAAATGGGTGTAAGCCCATTCCATTTCTTCGGCTATACTTTTGTCAAAACGTAAAGTGGCAATGGCTTCGGGGGTAAACTTGGCAGAAAGGCGTAAAGGTCTTTCCACGGTTATTTTGTTGTAGCCAAAATATTCGTTAGGGTAAATTTTAGAAATGTCGCTTTCCACAAAGTCCATATACAAATTGGTAATGGCATCAATGTGGTGCGATTTCATTTCGCAGTTCTTTTGTCCTAAGTTTTTACGTAATTTTTCATAAAGATCCATAGCATTTATCAACTGTACTTTGCCTTTGCGTTTGGGGTCTTTTTTGTTGCTTACAATCCAGATGTACGTAGGAATGCCCGTGTTGTAAAAAATGTTTTTCGGCAAAGCAATGATGCATTCTAGCCAATCGTTTTCAATAATGTATTTGCGTATTTCGCTTTCCCCACCACCGGCATCACCCGTAAACAAAGCCGAACCATTGTGAACGGTTGCAATGCGGCTGCCCAGTTCGGTATTGTGCTTCATCTTACTCACCATATTCATCAAGAACAATAATTGTCCGTCTGAAATGGAAGGCAGCCCGATTTGAAAACGTGAATCATTAATAATTTCTTTACCTTTTTTGCCTCGGTCATCTACAATGGCATCTTCATCAATTTTCCATGTTTTGCCATAGGGCGGATTGGAAAGCATAAAATCAAAATGCAAATGTGGAAAACCATCTTTGGAAAGGGTAGAACCGTAGGCAATGTTCTCCGATTTTTCGCCTTTAATCAGCATATCGCTGGTGCAAATGGCATAGGTTTCAGGATTCACTTCCTGACCATAGAGCATAAAGTCGGCTTTGTGGTTGGTTACATCCATCGCAAAATGTTCTGCTTCGGTAAGCATTCCGCCACTGCCACAGGCAGGGTCGTAAATGAGATAAGTTCCCTTTTTGATTTTGTCTTTTACAGGTGTAAACAAAATATGGGTCATCAACTTGATGATTTCACGGGGCGTAAAGTGTTCTCCTGCATCTTCGTTGTTCTCTTCGTTGAACTTGCGAATCAGTTCTTCAAACACATAGCCCATTCCCAAATTGGTAAGCGGGGGCAAGATTTCGCCCTTGCTGTTTTTTGTTTCAACAGGGCTAAGATTGATTTCCTTGTTGCAAAGTTTTTCAATGAGCAGATACGTTACACCTGCTTCTTTCATTGTTTCCAACTGATTACGCAGCTTAAACTTGCTGATGATTTCCTGCACATTCGGGCTGTATCCGTCCAAATAGGCTTCCAGATTGGTGTCTATGTTGTCGGCATCGTTCATCAAGGTTTCAAACGTGAACTTGGAAATATTCCAAAACGGATAACCCGATTGGTTTTCCAATGCTTTTTTGTCGTCAATGTTCTGCTGAATAAGAAAATCATTTGCTTCTAAAACTTTCTCTTTGGTCGGCACAAGCAAAGCGTCCAAACGCCTTAGCACTGTAAAAGGAAGAATGATGTCACGGTATTTACCTCTCACGAAAACATCTCTCAGTACATCGTCTGCAATGCTCCAGATAAAACTTACTATTTGATTATGGACTTTTTGGTTCATTGTGTCTGTTATTTGTTATTGTGAGAATGTATAAAATCTACTATTGTACTATTACCTTCATGTACCTTCATGGCGAAGAATAATATCGCCGGCGGGTAGTTTCCTTAGATTAGAAAGATTAGCTATCCCAATTTCCTCTATACATTTACCTTCAATTTTTTTTAGATATTCTTTTCCCTCAACCACTGCATAAGTGAAAGAAAATGTATCTATCATAAAATCTAAATGCTGCCGTATAGATTCCCTGTTTTCCACAAAGGACATAAAACTTTTAGGCCAATTTGATTCTGGTTCATACACCTTACCTTCTCCATCAAAAACCGCTCTATCAGCTTTGTGTTGTGAGAAATTTGCCAATGAACCTTCATGATATATTGTATATTTCCCTGACATTATTGAAGCACTATGTTCGCATATTCTTTTAAAAATATCATCTGAACTTCCTACATAATAAGGAATAAACTCATCATTTATTTTGAATCCCCAAATATAGACACCACAAATCGGTGGAACTAACAACGCCTGCAAGTCTTTCAGAGGACTTATGGCTTCCCACTTTAATGTTATTTCAGTTCCCATTGTCAATCCTTTCTTTGAAAGAAATTATGTAATGATAATTTTAATTATTGAATTTTCTATACGTGGTGTGAAACTAAAAACGTTCCGCACATTACCCTCTCTGCAAAGTTAAGAAAATAAACCGAAACAATATAATGACGGCATGGCGACCGTGAAGCTACCATGCCGCGTTGAGAATCGCGAAGTTACTTTCATGCTTCTTTGAGAAATACTTTGTGCTTTCTTTGAATAGGTGACGCACTTTTTCCAATTCCCAATGTTCAGGAACTTGCGGAAGCCAAATTGCCTCTGTTTTTTTGAGTTTATTATATGGTTGCAGCTTTGTCATTGTCATCTATCATAAAAAGATTTAAAATTTCCTCCCATTTTTGTTGGAGGAGTTTTTTATCAGGCAATTGCATTTGATAGTCGGCTACAAGTGTAGGCGAGAGTGTGCGGCTGAGGGCATATTCTACGACGGTATCGTCTTTTCCTTTGCACAGCAAAATGCCGATACTTGGGTTTTCGGTGTCAGTTTTAATATCACGGTCAAGGGCTTCCAAATAGAAATTGAGTTGCCCAAGGTGTTCGGGTTTGAAGCGTTCGGTTTTAAGTTCAATGGCTACAAGGCAGCGTAATTTACGATGATAAAACACCAAATCAACGGCAAAATCCTGATTGCCTACTTGCAGCGGATATTCCTCGCCCATAAAAGCAAAGTCCCGCCCAAATTCTAACAAAAATTTGGTAATATTTTGGGCAATTGTCTTTTGTAAGTCTTTTTCGTGATGCGTGTCGGGCAGGTGTAAGAGTTCCAATACATAAGTATCTTTGAACACATTTGTAATATCGTGTGGTAAAGACTTATGCGCCTCCGTTAATTGGGCATTGCCGAGCATTACTCTTTCATAATAGGAGGAATTAATTTGTCGTTCGAGTTCTCTTTTCGATAAACGTTCTTTGAGTACAAGACGAAGATAAAACTCTCTTTCTTGAGCTGTTTTACAAGGCATAATCAGTTTGTGAAGTGACCAAGGAATTTCTCGCCCCAGTGGGGCGAGTGTTGGCTCATCCTTATACATATCATAAAACTGCTTCATTCGCCACAGATTTTGAGCAGAAAAGCCTTTTATATTGGGTTCAGTTGTGGCAATAAAGTCTGCCAATTCTTTCACTACGGATTTTCCCCATGCGTTTGTGCTTACCTGTGTGTGCAAATATTCGCCAATATTCCAATACAGCGTTACCAATTCGTGGTTTACGGCTTGGTAGGCACGCTGCTTGGCTTCGGCAATCAGCTTTGTAATGTGCGAAAATTGGTTTTGCAGTTCCATTAGTCATTCACAATTTCGTGTAAGATGCCTTCGGTTTCTTTTTCTAAAAGAGAATTTATGACCAACAAACTGTCACCTGCTATCAGTCGGTTACTCCAATTTTCTTTGTGCTTGTAAAATTCAATAGCTTCACGCAAAGGCTTCTTTTCTTCTTCAAACAAACTCGTTTGGGCTGGGGCTTCTTCATCCTTTTTTACCGTGTCGATAATCCGTCGCGGGCCAATGCGTTCATGGACATGCAAGCTCACTGTCGGCACATCAAAACTGGTATGCTCTGCTTTACCAGCCCATTGCAATTGTGGGTCAAGATGTGGGTCATAATGGTAGGTTTTCTTTTTATAGCCACCATTATCAGTATAGGCATCCACCAAACCAATAGGCAGATTATTCACTCTTTCCTTGCCTTTATGTTCATATTGCTCAATCGGTTTTTGAGCAGAATTATTGACGGATTTTCTTTTTACCATTATCGGATTCTAATAAGAGTAAAACAAACAGTATTCTTCAATCAAAACTACGATTTTTTTTGCTTTGCCCCCATTACGGCATGGCGACCGTGAAGCCACCATGCCGAGTTGAGAATCGCGAAGTTACTTTCATGCTTCT
>JAYRXP010000089.1:0-1554 GCA_041917395.1 Paludibacter sp. | reverse complement strand
TACCTGATTTATACCGATAAAGATGGAAAGTATCAGGTTGAGTATACCGAAGGATTCAAAAAATACCTGACAGAATAAGCAAAATACAAACAGCTGTTTCAGCCGTAGAAACTAAAAAAAATGCATTTTATTTTTTTATTACCAATATATTAACTACTTTTGCAGTCCGAATTTTATTTATGAAAATACATTCAATTATTTTCGCCTTTTTACTTGTTTTATTCACTTCGTGTGGTGAATATCAGAAACTTTTGAAGAGTACCGACCCTGAGTTGAAATATACGAAAGCGGTGGAGTATCTCGAGAAAAAAGATTACATGAGGGCGACAACCCTGTTCGACGAAATTGCCACCTATTATAAAGGTACTGATCGTTCGGAAACAATTCTGAACTATATGGCCAAGGCCTATCTGGGGCAAAAGGATTATTTTACAGCCGGTGAATATTTTAAAACCTATGTAAAAACCTATCCTAAAGGCCAGTATATCGTTGAATCCAAGTTTATGATAGGTTACTGCTATTATCTTGATTCACCCGATGCCCGGCTCGACCAGACAGCTACCTACGATGCGGTAAGTGCATTGCAGGAGTTTGTGGATGTATATCCCGAAAGCGAACGGGTGCCCGAGGCAATGAAGTTGCTTGATGAACTGAATGATAAAATTGCCTATAAATATTACCTGAATTCAAAGCTGTATTTTAATCTGGGTAACTATCTGGGGAATAATTACGAATCGGCTGTTATAACAGCTCAGAATGCACTAAAGCGCTATCCTGCAACCAAATACAGGGAGCAGTTGTCGATGTTAATTCTGGAAGCAAAATACCAACAGGCTGTACAAAGTATTGAGGAGAAAAAATTAGACCGCTTCCGGTCGACAATTGATGAGTATTTTAACTTTATCAACGAATATCCTGAAGGGAAACTGCGTAAACAGGCAGATAAAATTTACAACGAATCGAAAAAAATAGTCAAAGAATAAATAATTCATACATTATGGAACATAAAAAAGTCAACGCTCCTACGAGCACTATTTCGCGCGACATGAACGTGTTAAGCGAAAATGTGGGTAATGTTTACGAAACAGTGAAAATTATCGCAAAACGCTCAAATCAGATTGCAGCCGAAGTGAAATCGGAACTTGATAAAAAATTACAGGAGTTTTCTTCACTGAACGAAAACATCGAAGAGGTATTCGAAAACCGTGAACAAATAGAAATTTCGCGCTATTACGAAAAATTACCCAAGTCAACATTAGTAGCTACCCAGGAGTTCATTGAAGACAAGATTTATTATCGTAATCCAATAAAAGATAGCAAGTTAAAATAACAATTTAAATTTAAAAATTAAATTGTGGCACATACAGGGGAGCAATGTTATTCGAAATAACTTTGCTCTTTTGTTTTTTTTAGGTATCAGATTTCTAACAATTTTGTATATTTGTGGTATAATACTAAAAAACAAAATGGTATGATAAGAGGTAAGAAAATAATATTGGGAATTACAGGCAGTATTGCCGCTTATAAGGCAGCACAGTTAGTTCGTTTGCTTGT